>JASHYZ010000688.1 GCA_030042795.1 Terriglobia bacterium
TGGCCTGGCACACCTTGAAGAGCGCGCTGGCGGGAGATTCGCAGGTGGCGACGAGCGAAGCCGACGATCCGGAAGATCAGGCCGCGCGCTGAAGTTTGAACTATTGGGAGATGAATGATGGAACACCCCTTGGCAGGCTACATGCACCCGATCACGTCGAGCGAGGCCAATGCTCAGGCCGCGAGCGTAGCCGTTGCGGAACACCACGAGGCTCCGGCCGCTCCATTGGGCGCTATGGAACGCATCGAGACCTACGACAAGGTCATCGAGGTTTTGCACACTTGTTACGACCCCGAGATTCCTGTCGATATTTACGAACTGGGACTGATTTACGAAGTTAAGGTCGAAGAGTCCGGCGAGGTCCTGGTGAGGATGACGCTCACAGCTCCCAACTGCCCGGCGGCGCAGTCTCTGCCTGCAGAGGTCAAATACAAGGTGGAAGGCGTGCCCAAGGTCACCTCGGCCAACGTCGAGGTAGTGTGGGACCCGCCTTGGGATATGTCGAAGATGACCGAGGCGGCCAGGTTGCAGTTGGGAATGTTCTAGAAGTAGTCGAAAGTTGAAAATCGAAAAGTCAAAAGGCAAAGCCAACAGCTTTCGACTTTGCACTCCTCAACTTTTGAGTTTTCGACTTTTGACTCTTAACTTTTGACTTTCGACTCTTCGACTCCTTGCGGACTTGCACGAGGAAGAGGTTTGCCATGAAACTCACCGCCCAGGAAGAATATGGACTGCGATGTCTGCTGCGGCTCGCTCGGCATCAGTCCGGCGAAAGCCTGACGATTTCAGAGTTGAGCCAGGCTGAGGGTATCTCGGGGCCTTACGTCGCCAAGCTCCTGCGCATCCTGCGTCGGGGTGGTTTCGTCAAGGCGGCTCGTGGCCAATCCGGAGGCTACACGCTGGCGCGGCCCGCCAGCCAGATCGTGGTGGGCGAAGCGCTGGCGCTGCTGGGCGGCCGGCTGTTCGAACCCGCCTTCTGCAACGAACATGCGGGCGTTGAAACGCTGTGCACGAATACGGTGGACTGCTCCATCCGGTCGCTCTGGCGCACGGTTCAACTGGTGGTGGATCAGGTGCTGGCGCGCACCACGTTGCAGGATTTGGTGAGCGACGAACAGCAGATGACGACCTGGGTGGGCAACCTTGTACACATTTCCGCGGGACCGCTCGTGCCGGCCGGGCTCACAAGGTGACCGATGAGGCTATGGCCGGGTAGGAACTCTACAGCCAGCCTTTCGGGCCCAAATTGCACGGGCTAGAAGAATCTGTGTGAAAACCGGTTTCGAGTGGCTTGAGAATTCACGTGAGATGTTTGTGGTGTAGGCTTCCAGCCTGCCCTGGTGCAGGGTTCCAGCCCTGCCTTTTCTTTGACGTAAGCAGCAGGCAAGATGCCTGCACTACAAGAGCGGCCGGTTTTTACACAGGCTCTAAAAGCCTGTACCACGTGACATGGGCATCTCGGCCACGCGTGTCAGGGCAAAGCTGCCCTTCCAGCCGGTCGAGGGCAGTCCGCTAAAGAGGCCATAAATGTGACCGCGCTTGACACTTCCGATTCGCGGCTCTTGCGGAGCCCTCTGGCCGATGACCACTTGGCTCGCGGCGTGACTCTTGCGGCCTATCATGGCGCTGAGGTTCCGCTGCACTTTGGCGATGCCCGCTCGGAGCATGAGGCTGTGCGGTCAGCGGTGGGCCTGTTTGATTTTTCCTTTCGTTCCAAGTTCATTCTCACCGGCGAACATCGCGTTCGCTTTCTACATCGCATCGTCTCGAACGACGTTAAGAGCTTATCCGTCGGTCAGGGGACTTACGCCACACTGCTCAGCGCCCAAGGAAGAATCCTGGTCGATCTTCGAATTTACGTGGAGGAAGATCGGCTTTGGGTGGATACGGACGCCGACCTCGCCGAAAAGGCGATCTCCGGCCTCAGGCGTTACATCATCGGCGACCGCGTTGAGATTGCGCCCGGCGACCTCTATGCCGTGGCCATTCAAGGGCCACGGTCGGTGGAGGCGTTTCACGCAACCCTCGGCAATAGGTTGCCGAACTTAGAGCGTGAAATGGATCATTGCGTCGTCGATTACGAAGGTGGGCGCACGCATGTCGTACGCCTTTCCAGCACGGGTGAGGAAGGCTATGAAATATGGCTAGAGGCTGACCGACTACAGCGCTTCTGGCGAGCTGCGTTGGATGCAGGCAGGGTGTCTGCTTGTGGAAGCGAGGCCCTGGAGAGCCTTCGGATCGAAGCCGGCATTCCCCGCTACGGTCAGGACTTGGCTGAGGACACGCTTCCGCTCGAGGCCGGGCTGCTGAACGCTCTAAGCTTCAACAAGGGATGTTATGTCGGCCAGGAGATCGTAGAGCGGGCACGGAGCCGCGGCCACGTGAACTGGAAACTGATGGGACTTCGTCTCGAACTGGGTGCACAGGTGCCGAAACCAAGCGAGGTTCTGACAGCCGATGGCAAGACCGTTGGCGAGGTGACCAGCGCTTGTTTCTCGCCCAGCCTCAACCGTCCGGTGGCGCTCGCCTACCTTAGGCGTGAGGTGTCGGAAGCTGGAACCAAACTCGCATTCGCAACTGGATCCCTGGCGGAGGTTGTGCAGTTGCCATTCGTTTCGCGTGGCGGCTCGCTTTCAGCGGGCCTAGCTCGGTGCGGCTACTGAAATCAGCGAGGTCTCAGATCGGCGAAAACAAAGCCATCTCGTTCGACCACTTCACCGGGTTCCACCGCGACGGGATAGCGAAACATCGGGCCTTCGAACGCAAAGGTGTGAAACTCGCCATTTTCGCCGCATGGGTCGATGCCGGAGGGAAGTTCATCCAGGAGTTTGGCGTCGAACAAACGTCCGGCAAAAGTTCGATTCAACTTCTTCGGATCGACACAAGTCAGGTAGGCCCGAAGCCCGGATGCGACCATGGTTCGCGCGAGATGGGCAGTGTCGAGCTGCCACAATGGAAATAGGGGCTCAATGCCGGTCCCGGCCAGTTTGGCTTCGCGGTAGCGCCGGATGTCTCGGAGAAATAGATCACCGAAAGCGATATGCCGGATGCCATCCCGCGAGGCCAGCGCCAGTGCCGCGGCCATGGCCTGCTCGTACTCGGCATTCGAACACGGCCAGGGCAAAGGAACCTTGACCAGCGGGAGGCCAAGCGCACCAGCCTGCTGTTCTAGCAATTCTTCGCGGACGGCGTGCATGGCAACACGTTGGAAGGCACGGTTAATGGTAGTGAGAAGCGCTACAACTTCGAATTGGCCTTGTTGGCAGAGGGTGTGGAGCGTCCAGGTACTGTCTTTTCCGCTGCTCCATGAAAGCCAAGTCGGGGTTCGAGCCAAAGGTGTCCCTCCTGATCTTAACGCGCGCCAGGTGGTGCCAACGAGGAGCTATTCTATCTCGAAGGCCTGCCGGGGGAGCGGAGGAAAGGAAAACCGAAAGAAAGGCTTTGCAAGGAAGCCTTGGGCGTGATATGCTGGTAGGAATTATGGCGTGGGTGCTCGCGTCCATGGTGCTCGTGGCCCTCGGCGTGCTGCTTCGGCGGCTGCTTGGTTTAACATCCGTAGGGCGGGTTGCGAGGGTTCTCCTCGGTGGCCACCGGCAGCGGCTGTGCCAAACGATCGTCTTGGAGATCGAGGCACAAGGCGCAATGCTGGCTATTTCCCTGAACGAGGCCATGGAGGAGCGAGACCTCGGAAACTTCGACAACGCCAGGAATTTCCTGCACCTCACAGCCTCGGAATGGGAGCGGCTGGCTGAATTCCTTACCTTCCTGCTGCAATTGATGGGCAATTACCTGCCTCTGGCGCGGACGGCCGTGCCCGCGCGAACCATGGACGCGGCACACTTCAGGTCCGAGTCGATGATCGAATATGTACGGCTACACGAATGGGTTGATCAGTTCCTATTCCGCAACAAGCTCAGGTTTAATTTGCAAGTCCGGGTCTTGCGCCGTGCGATTGAAACGCTGACGGAGGACTTCCGGCAAACTCAGCCCCGCGCTCGTTCGACTGTGGAGGGTCCATCTGCGGCCTGGAGTCGGCTTGACCGCGATCTTCACGATTTGGACCTCATCTCAAAAGAGGTTCTTCTCACCATTCGGAGTTTTCTTGCCTGCCTCTCCGAGGCTGCCGCCCGCCAGTTTGCTACCGAGTTGCGACCTGTCCTTGAACGGGGTGTGCGCGCTGGCGTCGGGAGTGACGTGGGCTGAAGCTTCGGCCGTTGGCATCCCGCGGTCCAGTCATGCCAGTTGCCTTGAGCCAAGCTGACACATCGATAGGCCAGCCTCTTGGCCCGATCTCTGGATAACCCGGTGCGCTGGCTTGAATCCAGCGTAGGAGGATGATTCTGATCGGGTAAGGCGGGAGGGCCATTCGCATATGATTGATCATTCGCCTGCATAAAGGACGCAAGCGTTCGGGAGTGAAGTAACAGACTCAACATCGGCACAAACATGCGGCAGCAGGGTGACACGCGAGTAGCGAAAAAATATAGGATTATGGGCAGGGTTCAGGGAGTGGGTTTCCGCTACTTCGCCGACCGTGCCGCCCGCCAACTTGGCTTGTGTGGATACGTGAAGAACTGCCCGTGCGGCAGCGTGGAAGCCTACGCCATCGGCCAACCGGACATGCTGTGTCGCTTTAAGTTGCTGCTGGCTGAGGGACCTCGTGGCGCCCGGGTGACAGCGGTCGAGGAATCTGACGAATCTGTCGTCGCTGGCTATACTAACTTTGTGGTCGATGGTGGTTGGTGAAGGTTCGTCTGGGGAACAGCAACATAACTTTGGGCCAGGTTCAAGTTTTGGTGGGAATACTTGGAAGATCTCAAAAAGATAATTCGCGAAGTGCCTGACTTTCCCAAGCCGGGCATTCTGTTCTATGACATCACCACGCTGCTGAAGGATCCCGTCGGACTCCATCGGGCGGTCGATGCTCTGGCAGATCATTATGTAGGCCGGAAGATCGATCGCGTCATCGGGATTGAGGCGCGAGGCTTTATCTTTGCTCCGATGGTGGCCTACCGCCTGAACGCGGGGTTTGTTCCTGTGCGCAAGCCGCACAAATTGCCGGCTGCCGTAGCGCGGGCGAAATATAAACTTGAGTACGGAGAGGACGCTCTCGAAATCCATCGCGATGCGGTTACCGCTGGCCAGGAGGTTCTCGTTGTCGACGACTTACTCGCGACAGGCGGCACGGCGAGGGCAGTCGCCGGATTGGTCGAGTCGCTCGGCGGACACGTCGCGGGACTCGGTTTCCTGATTGAGCTTGAGTTTCTCAAGGGCCGCGACAAGCTGGCGCACTACGACTTGCATTCGGTGCTTAAATATTAGTGCTCCGCCACAGCACTATCGGAGACCTCGTGCAGAGTTAGGAGTGTTCAATTGCTTGAAGTTGGCGACTACACGATCGGCGGATGGACCGTGCCGCCAGGGGAACGTGCGCGACGGTACTGCGAGGGTCTCGAAGACGGACACATCTTGCTCTTTTACGAGACTCCATTTGAACTACCGGCTGAAGACCGCGAATTCCTGATTAGCGCCCGGCAAACCTCGGCAGCCTACCACAAAAACATCTCCTTCCGTCCCCGCGAAGGACGGGTGCGCGGCCTCAAGCGGAGCAGCGCCGACGAACATCGATTGGGTGCAATACTAGGTTCGTACTCGGAGCGAGTTACGCAGTTCGCGCGTGCATTCCTTGCGCCTTACGCGCACGGGCTACAGCTTGACTTCGCCAGCTTCAGATCTGTGGAGGAGCGCGGGCGCGACCTGCCCCTAAAGCAACGCAATGATCTGCTGCACACCGACGCGTTCCCGACGCGGCCCACGAATGGCAACCGCATCCTGCGTATCTTCACAAATCTGAATCCCGTTGAGCCGCGTGTCTGGCTCACGGGTGAGCCGTTTCACGTTCTGGCGCCCCGCCTCGCCGCCGATGCCGGTCTTGAAGAGTGCGCCGAGGGGGCGCGGTCACGATGGGGCATTTTGAGCCGTTCGTTATCTCGTTTCGCGCGTTCGGTGGGTCTGCCTTGGCCCGACCGTTCGCCGTACGACCGATTCATGCTGGCTTTTCATGATTACCTTAAGGCCAACCAGACTTTTCAGAGCTCCTCTGTGAAGTCACGCTGGGAGTTTCCTCCAAATTCCACCTGGATTGTCTTCACGGACTCCGTGCCTCACGCCGTTCTTTCCGGCCGGTTCGCGCTGGAGCACACTTACATCGTTTCCGAGGGCGACCTGGTGCTACCGGAGAGGTCTCCCCGAGAAGTGCTCGAAAAGTTATGCGGAGCGCGGCTCACCAACTGATCGCCGTCGCAGCGGCCGACGCTGGGAGCATGCGTTACTTCAAGAGTGCAGGTCCTGGATGATGAAACGCTCTTGTTTGGCTGCGGTGCTTGTGCCGTTGACGATACCGGCGCTGTTGCAGGCGGCCGATAACCTTAGACTCGCGCCCGGACTCGACTACATGAAGAATGCCTGGCAAGGTCCGGCCATTGATGGCGATAACATGTGGGACGGCATCGAGAAGGGAAAGCCGAACTTGATCTTCATGTATGCTGAATTCTGCTTTGACGCCAAGCGCCAGGCTCAGCGGACAGTTGAGATGTACCGCGACTATGGCGACCGCGTTCACTTTGTGATCATCGATCTCTCACGGCCCATTCCAAAGCGCACCCAAATCCCGTTGCTCAAGAAGTACTTCTCGAGGGTCTTTCCACACACAGTCATTCTCAACAGGAACGGCAAGGCTATATTCGATTATATCGGCGAAGTTGATGATGCCACGCTGATCGGTTGGCTGGACGCCTCGCTGCGCGACGACGAGGCAGCCCAGCCGGAGGCGGAGAACGGAAACTAAGAAAAGCTACCCTTTGCCGTGAGAGCGCCCTGCCGGTCCAACTACCTTCCGATGAAGCGCCATTTCCTTCTGGAGCAAACACATGACGGACGATACGATCTCGCGGCGTGGGTTTTTCTCGAATGCAGGCCGCGCTGCCCTCACGTCTCTGGCTGCTGCTGGAGCTTTGGCGCCAAGCGCTGCTAACGCCGGGGCTCCGCGCCCGG
Organism: Terriglobia bacterium; assembly: GCA_030042795.1. The sequence continues at coordinate 7,054 of JASHYZ010000688.1, forward strand.
CGCGCGTGCTGCGCCTCGGTGGACCGGTCTTCGTCAAGTCAGACGATCCCGCTGTGCTGGCGCAAGCTCACCGGGACCTCGGCTATCGAGCCGCTTACGCCCCTGATGTGAAGCTGAACGACGGGGACCGGATTAAATCGATCATCCGGGAATTTAGCTTGCGGGACGTCATCATCGCCGAAGTTGGCGCTTGGAAGAATATGCTGGACCCCGATTCAGCAAAGCGCGAGGCGAACATGGCTTATGTCCAGGAAAGGCTGGCATTGGCTGATGAACTCGCGGCGCGCTGCTGCGTCGACATCGCCGGCTCTTATGACCCTGACGTGTGGTACGGACCGAACCCGAGGAACCTCAGCCGCGAGTTCATCGATGCCACCGTCGAGAACTGCCGCAAGCTCATTGATGCGGTCAAGCCGACCCGTACCAAGTTCTCAATTGAGATGATGCCCTTCAACTTTCCCAGTGGTCCCGACGAGTATCTGGAACTGATCAAAAAAGTGGACCGTGAGAGTTTTGCCGTTCATCTCGACGTGTGCAACGTCATGAACAGCCCTGAGCGGATGTACCACAACGGGGACGTGATTCGTGAATGCTTCCGGAAACTCGGCCGCTGGGTTATCTCCTGCCATGCCAAGGACCTGAAATGGGAAGAGTATGTTCAGGTAAGTTTGAGGGAGGTGATTCCCGGACGCGGAGACATTGATTACAAAGCGTATCTCGAGGGCCTCTCCGAATTGCCGGGCGAAGCACCTCTCATGCTTGAGCACCTCAAGACCGCCGAGGAGTACACGGAAGCGAGAGGCTATATAAAGAGCGTAGCACAATCACTCGGGCTTTCGTTCGGCCCGGAAAAATCCTAGCCGCCGGCGTGGCGCACGGGGCCGACTTCGTCCATGATGAAGTGAACATCCGCGCCGTCGCGTCCCATGATGGCGTAGTTCGCAAAGTCTCCCCGCTCACCGCGGCGGCCATGGTCGTGGATATAGCACGTTTCGAAGCCAAGCACTCGCTCATACCACGCCGTGGTGTCATAGAAGTCGCTTACCGGGATCACCACTGTAGCTTTGAGGAACTGGGCCTCGTCCATCTTGCTTCCTTTCGCCTGGAGCAGCCACGAAGAAAGTCAACGGTCGAAGGTTAAGAGTCCGATGCCTAAGATGTGAAAGATGGCGCGAGGTTTTGTTCGCATGAAAATGGCACTCCGTACAGCCATTAAAAACTCTGTCTGCACCAGCCTCTCTTGGGCGTCTCAGATCGGCGATTTTAATTCTAACAAGTTGTTGAAAAACATTTCGGAACCGTGTCATTCCGACGCCGAGACTTGCGAGGCGGAGGAATCTCGCTCTGAAACTAAAGGAACTACGAGATTCCTCATCGCCGCCGGCTCCTCGGAATGACAGTCAGGACGGGTTTTGCAACAACCTGTTAAAGCCCCGGAGGGCGCCGGATATCCTAGCCCAGGGCGCGAGAAGATGTGAA
>JASHYZ010000689.1 GCA_030042795.1 Terriglobia bacterium
GGCCCGTATCGGCGCAGGCCTGGGCGTGACGCAGATCCCCGCTGATCTCGCGCGCTTGATTGATCACACGCTGCTGAAGCCCGCGGCCTCGGAAACCGATATCAGGCGGCTTTGCGCCGAGGCCAGACAATATGGGTTCGCCAGCGTCTGCGTGAATCCCACCTGGGTGCCGCTGTGCACGGTGGAGCTGCAGGGAACCGACGTGAAAGTTTGTACCGTGGCCGGATTTCCACTCGGCGCTACCGCCACCTCCGTGAAGGTTTTCGAGGCCGAGCAGGTTGTGAAGTTGGGAGCGCAGGAAGTCGACATGGTAATCAACGTGGGCGCGCTCAAGTCGGGCCGCTACGAGCAAGTTGAAAGTGAAATCCGCGCCCTGGCGGAAACGTGTCACAGGGGTGGCGCCTTGTTGAAGGTGATTCTCGAATGCGCGCTGCTGACCGATCAGGAGAAGGTGATCGCCTGCCGCCTGTCACAATCGGCCGGCGCCGACTTCGTGAAGACCTCCACCGGCTTCGGACCGGGTGGCGCCACGGCGCACGACGTGGAACTGATGCGGCTGGTGGTGGGCCCGGAGATGGGCGTAAAAGCGGCGGGCGGAATTCGCGACTATGAGGACCTGCAGAAGATGGTTGCCGCGGGCGCCACCCGCATCGGCGCCAGCGCCAGCGTGAAGATCATCCGAGAAGCGGCGGGCGAGACGCCGCCCCCCAGTACTTCCGCGTCCCAGTCGTCCGACGGCCAACAGGCAAAGTATTGAGACCGGCCATTGCCGATTGCTGATTTTCGATTATTCAGGTGCGGGCGCTACTCATTCGTCCGTTTTCAGTCGAGAGAGAATCAGTAATCGAAAATCGGCAATCGAAAATCAGCAATGGTTAGAGGTGCTTCTCAATCCACTTGCGAATATGCGGAATCGAATTCCGTGGGAAGCGATGCTTTGAGTTGTAGAAGCGAAAATCCAGCGAGGCGGCGCGCTCAGCAAGCTTTCGCCGCTGATCGAGGTTTCGTTCGCGGGAATACCACTCGTCCTCGGTGGCCGCAATATGCAGAACGTGGGTGCGGGCCGGTTTGTAGATCGGATTGCTGTGCCAATCGCCCGGCGCCCCGCCGCAAACGCCGATGGCGCCGCGAATCTGGTTCGGATATGTGAAGGCGTACCGGTAGTTGTAAGCGCAGGCCTGAGAGAAGGCGAGCAGGAACACGCGGCTAGCATCGGCATGGTACTTGCGAACCGCAAGATGAATCAGCCGCCTGATAGCCTCGTGATGAACGCGGACGGACTCTTCCATTTTGTAGCTTGTGCCCCAACCGAAGACCACAGGAAAGGTCTTCGGGTCAGTAAGGTCGTTCTTGCCGTAGCGAAGGAAGAATTCATTGTGACCCTGAAGTGAAATCACCACCATGCGGCCGGCGGCGATGCGACTGGCAACCGCCATCATGGAATCTTTATTGCCCTGGTAGCCATGCAACGCGATCAGCAATGGCCAGCGGCGACGACCGCCTGTGGCCTCCGGAAGTTCCAGCTCGTAATAGCGGCGGATCGTAGCGGGGAAAGAGAATTCCATGTTTTGCGAGTGCATCTTCACCGCCGGTTGTTCCTGGCGGCGCCACTTACAGATTCTAGCAGAGAGGCTGATCCCTTCCGGCGAGCCATGCTGGAGTCAGTTGAGCAGCATCTGCAATGAACCTGGCGGAATTCGGCGAACTTCCGCAATCTGGTCGAAGTCGGGGTCGACGCTCACGACGGTTCGCACTCCGTTCCGAAGCATCGTGGAGGCGTGAACGGCGTCGCGCCCAGAGAGTTGCGGATATTGACGAAGGAGATCGCAGGCGCCGGACATGTCAGCGCGAGTGACCGGGAGCAGGTCCGGAATCAGTGACATTAAGCTGCGCGCCAAAGACAATGCATCTTCAGGGCGGCCGCGCCGCGTGAGGACATAAAGGATCTCCTGGATAACCTCCGTGTTTGACGTAGCAGCGAGTGAGCCATCCGCCAATTTTCGCAGCACGTTCGCACAAGCCTTGTGCTCGGGGTGCGGCCGTCCTGCCGCATATAGGAAGACGTTGGTGTCAAGGAACACGCGCATGGCTGTCCTCAATCTCTTTACGTACTTTTCTCCAACTCATCCCTGGAAGCCTCATCTGGACAATCGCTTCCACGATGGATCTCCGCTCCGCCGGTGGAGGATTCAGGTAAGTTGTACGCACAGCCTCCCGTATAAGCTCAGCCACCGACGTCTTCTTTTGGCGGGCCAGGATTCGAAGACGCCGGAATTCGTCGGGATCCATCAGAAGTTGGGTGCGGCGGGTGGCAGGCACGGCGCCTCCTTTCTGGCAATGCTCATGTGTATGAGCATACTCATCTTCCACCACCACGGTCAACCCCGAACGCTGATCTGACTCCGCGTCCTTTATGATAACCGGGTAGTGAATGTATCCTTGAAGCGTGGGAATTTGGGGTGCTGAGGAATCCCGCCCAGGGCTCGATTGCTGCCCCCGCTTAACCTAAGATGTTGGCACTTCTCAAAGCGCTGCTGTTGGTCCTGCTGGTGGGCTTGAACGCCTTCTTCGTTCTGGCGGAATACTCGCTTCTGCGCGTGCGCAAAACGCGACTGGAACAACTGGTGTCTGAAGGCGAGGGCCGCGCCCGCCTGATTCAAGGGTTGTGGGCTGATAGCAGCCAGCTCTTTTCCGGAATTCAATT
>JASHYZ010000690.1 GCA_030042795.1 Terriglobia bacterium
ACGCAACAATTTTTGGAAAGATTCAGGGAATCGTACACGACCCGCAACATCGGCCTGTGCCCCAAGCCTCGGTCAAGTTACAGGCGAGCAACTCAGATTGGTCGCAAACCGCCGAAACGGACGACAACGGCGAGGTGCTGTTCACCGCCGTGCCGGTCGGCGACTACAAAATCACCGTCACGAAGGCTGGGTTCGACACTCTGGAGCAGAATATCACAGTCGACTCCAGTTCTTCGCCGATTCTGCATTTTCAACTCGCGGTCGCACGCTTGAACCAAACGACCGTTGTCGTTGGCCACGCAACGGTTGTAAACATGAATTCCGTCACCCCGACAACGCTGGTCGACCGTGACGACATCGCTCTAACTCCGGGCGCCGACCGCACCAACAGTATGGCGATGATCACAGATTACGTGCCGGCTGCCTACGTAACCCACGATATGCTTCATATGCGCGGCGGCCATCAGGTCGAATGGCTTATCGACGGCGTACCCATACCGAATACGAATATTGCTAACAACCTGGGCCCGCAGATTGATCCGAAGGACATCGATTACCTCGAAGTCCTCAGAGGCAGCTACGATGCCGGTTACGGAGACCGGACCTACGGAATCTTCAACATCGTGCCGCGAACGGGCTTTGAACGCGATAACGAGTGCGATGTCGTCAACACCTTTGGGAATTTCTATCAGACGAACGACCAAATCAGTTGCGGAGGACATACCGAGCGGTTTGCTTACTATGCGAGCCTGAACGGAAATCGAAGTGATTATGGACTTCAAACCCCAATCGCCCAGGTTTTTCACGACGCGGAGAACGGATTCGGAGGATTCGCGTCGTTCCTCTTCAATCCCGACTCTCAGAACCAGTTTCGGGTGGTTGCTTCTCTGCGGCAGGATTATTACCAGATTCCCATCGATCCTAATCCTAACTCAACTGGAAATCAGATTCTGGAATCGTCGGGCGAATCACCCAGTTATGGCCTGCGCGACGGCGAGCGAGAGCCCGATGGCTACGTCGTCTTCTCATGGGTCCACACCTTCAATCCCAATTTGCTGCTTACGGTTTCTCCCTTTTATCACTACAACGGCGCCGACTACCACGGCAGTCCGAACGATTATCCCGTCATCTCGACTGTCAATCAGACTGCCAATTACGCAGGATTACAGGCAACCCTCAATGCAAGTTTCTGGAAAAACGATCTCGACGCCGGAGTGTACGGATTCGCTCAGCATCAGTACAACTACTTCGAAAACCAATTCACAGACGGCAGTCAGAACTTTCCTGCGTCTTCCATTGGCGTAACAGGAGGGGTTGCCGCCGAATTCCTCGACGACAAGTTCAAAGTGACTCCGTGGTTGACGCTGATGGCCGGTATTCGCCAAACTGAGTTCAACGCCTCGATCTCAGAAGACGCCACCGACCCTCGCTTCGGGGTGGCGGTGAGGATTCCGCGTATAAACTGGGTTTTTCGCGGTTTCTGGGGTGAATACTACCAGGCGCCGCCACTCGTGACCGCCACTGGCGCCCTCCTCGGTTTGGCAAACAGCCAGGATTTCACTTTCGCTCCTCTGCACGGCGAGCGGGACCAAGAATACCAGTTTGGAGTGACGATACCCTATCGCGGCTGGAGTCTGAGCGCCGACAACTATCAAACAAAGGCAACGAATTGGCTGGATCATAACAACATCGGAGAATCGAACCTTTTCTGGCCGATCACGTGGGATAGGGCCCTAATCAACGGTTGGGAACTTACCTTGCGATCTCCCAGCCTCTGGCATCACGGCCAGTTTCACCTGGCCTACGCAAATCAAATCGCCGAAGCGACTTCACCGATTACCGGAGGCCTAATCTGCCCCACGCCGGTGACGACGGCGTGCGGACTGGACATACCGCCAGGATTTTCACCGGTAGACCACGATCAGAGAAATACCTTGAACTTGGGCTACACCACACGTCTGCCCTGGCAAACTTATGCCTCAACGAACGTGTACTATGGCTCGGGCTTCACCAACGGGTTATACGGCTTGCCGAACGCGCAGTATCCCGGGCCTTACCTGCCAGCGCACGGAACGGTTGACCTCGCTCTCGGGAAAACTTTTGCTGAGAAATACACCATTTCGGTGACAGCACTGAACGTGGCCAACAAACGCGTGCAATTGGATAACAGCCTAACGTTTGGCGGATTTCACTGGAATGATCCGCGGCAAGTGTACGCGGAATTTCGCTGGAGATTTCATTACTAGTAGTGTGATTCCTAATTAACATAGCGATTCGACTAAACCACCGAGCCCCTCTGCAACTGAGGCTCAGAATTCAGAAAAGGAGGAAGCCATGAAGACAGAACGCTTAACTCGTAGAAGCGTGTTGGAACATTTAGCATTGGGCGCGGCGTTTACCACCACCTTTCTTAAGAGAAGTAGTGCTTTCCAAAGTCCCCCTGTTTCTAGTGGGCCCTTTAGCCTACCGCCTTTGCCATATGCCTTTGACGCGCTGGAACCTTACATCGACGCCAAAACGATGGAGATCCACCACGACAAACACCATCAGGCATATGTCACCAACCTGAACAAGGCGATAGCCGCTCACCCGGAGCTCGGGAAGCAGCCAGTCGAGATGTTGGTAAAGAACCTGAGCTCGGTTCCCGAAGACATCCGCACCGCCGTGCGCAACAACGGCGGTGGCCACTATAACCACAGCCTTTTCTGGGTAACGCTGAAGAAGAACAACGGCGCCGGGCCCACGGGAGAGCTGGGCAAAGAGATCGATAGTACTTTTGGGAGCTACGCTGCCTTCAAGGATCAATTCACCAAGGCTGCGCTCGGAGTTTTCGGTAGCGGCTGGGCATGGCTCAGCCTTGATGGCAAGCGACTGGTGATCGAGTCCACGCCGAACCAGGACTCGCCCCTGACGGCGGGCCACCATCCGGTGCTCGGAATCGACGTGTGGGAACACGCCTACTACCTGAAGTACCAAAACAAACGCCCTGAATATGTCGCCGCCTTCTTTAACATCATCAACTGGGATGCCGTAAACGAGCGCTGTCAAATGGCGATGGGTTAAACAGGTGCCGCGGAGACAGCGGTTCGCGGTCCCTCAGAGCTGATCTTAGGTGTCAAATTCGCTCAACAGGAGGAGCTATGAGACAAGCCGTGCTGATTGCGATTTGCCTGTTAGTGGCCGTAGTAGCCTGGAGCCAAGACGAGGGTGCATATCGAACGTGGATGCAAACGGCCGGCGCAACCGTCGGCAGCCTGAAGAAGAACCTTGATGCGAAA
>JASHYZ010000691.1 GCA_030042795.1 Terriglobia bacterium
GGTGAGTAAGAACCTGACGGAGACGGTGGTACACAGCTTTTCCGGCGGCTCAGACGGGCAGGGGCCGGCGGGCGACCTCGTACAGGACGCGGCGGGCAACCTCTACGGGACCACATCCGGAGGTGGAGGGGCTCCACAGAATCCGTGCGACGGAGTGGGCATCGAAGGCTGCGGAACAGTATTCAAGCTGGCGCCCGACGGGCAGGAGAGCGTGCTTTACAGTTTCACAGGTGGAACTGACGGTGGAGTTCCCGGTTCGGGCCTCTTGATCGACTCCAAGGGCAACCTCTACGGGACGGCAAGCGCTGGCGGAAGCTCCAGTTGCGGATTCTTGTGTGGAGTCGTGTTTGAGGTTACTGCCACCGGCAAGGAGAAGGTCCTACACACCTTCACCGGATATCCTAACGACGGCGCCATACCCTATGGAGGCCTGCTCCGCGTCGGAAACTATCTCTACGGCACGACGGCCGGTGGCGGTACCTACCAGTGCGGAGCGGTGTACAGGATCACGCCGTGAGGGGAGCAGCCGGGTAGCGGTCGCGGTAGGGATACCGGTTGCCCGGTACCCCCCGCACAGATCCGTACGCGCGCTCCCTAGCGCATACGGCTCCTAGCTCGGAGAGCCGGGTAGCGCAGAGTCTGTGCTTTTCAGACTCTGCGGCATCTCGTCGTGGTCCTTCTTTGGCTAGGCTATTTCAATAATGGAGGACACGAGAAACCGCAGAGTTTCTGAGATGCGAAACTCTGGTAGCGCCGGGGATGAACCGGCAGGAAGCAGAGGGTGAAAATCCCTCACGAGAAAGGAGTAGCGATCCACTCGGCCTCGAGTTTTGCGCGGGGCGTCGTGAGGCGTCCAGTGAAGCGTAAACAGGGGAATAGGCGGGCTGGGTATTGAGCTGCGAAAACGCCCAATCAGGACGCCGACGCTGTCAGAGTTAGCGGAAGGCAACAAGGCTCGGAGCGCCAGCGCGAGCTACGAGACAGTCCTGCGTAGTCGAAGACCCCAGGCACGCCTAGATACTTCCGGCACGGGAACCGGGAGACCTCGGAGGCGCCTGCGCTCGCACGGGCAGGCCGGCGGGCGAAGGCTCAGGCCGGAAGGCACGCATGCACGTCTCTGAGGAGTCGGACAGCGGCATAGTACCGATGAAACCTTCGAACAAGGACGGAAGCACGTCGGCGGAGAAGGGGGAGGGAAGGCCGCTGATCAAGGAGAACCCTCCCCCACCTCACACGCACCCGACGCAGAGCGGGGCACGCGTGTCCCAGGGGTTGGCGGGGGTGCGGAAAGTCGCGAAGGAGAACAAGGAGACGAAGTTCACCGCGCTCCTACACCACCGGACAGTCGAACTCTTGCGAGACAGCTTTTACGCTTCAAAGCGGAAGGCGGCTCCGGGAGTGGACGGTCTGCGGTGGCAGGAGTATGAGACGGGACTGGAGGGACGGCTAGCCGACCTGCACAGCCGCGTCCACCGCGGAGCGTATCGAGCGAGCCCTTCAAGAAGGGTGTATATCCCGAAAGCCGACGGGCGGCAACGTCCGTTGGGGGTGGCGGCGCTGGAGGACAAGATTGTCCAACAGGCAGTGGTCACGATCCTCAACGCGATTTACGAAGAGGACTTTCTGGGCTTCTCGTATGGGTTTCGACCGGGACGCAGCCAGCATCAGGCGCTGGACGCCCTCTCGTATGCGCTGACGCTGAAGAAGGTGAGCTACGTTCTGGATGCAGACATTCGGGGGTTTTTCGACACCATCTCCCACGAGTGGATGCTCCGGTTGGTGCAGCATCGCGTCGCCGACCGCCGGATTCTGCGGCTGATCCAGAAATGGTTGAAGGCCGGAGTGCTGGAGGAAGGCAACTGGTCCGAGACGGAGATGGGTACGCCGCAAGGGGCCGTGATTTCGCCTCTGCTGGCCAATATCTATCTGCATTACGTCTTCGACCTCTGGGTGGGCCTGTGGCGTAAGCGACAGGCCTATGGAGACGTGATCGTCGTGCGCTACCCCGACGACACGGTTCTGGGCTTCCAATACCAACCGGAAGCCGACCGTTTTCTGGACGACCTCCGGCAGCGGCTGGCGAAGTTTGGATTGGAATTGCACCCGGACAAGACGCGCCGGATCGAATTTGGGCGTTACGCTCAAGAGCGCCGGAAAAAGAGAGGGGAAGGCAAGCCCGAGACCTTCGACTTTCTGGGCTTTACGCACATCAGTGGGAAGTACCGGAGCGGAACCTTCATCGTGAGACGCCGGACCATTGCCAAACGCCTACGGTCGAAGCTGCGTGAGATCAAGCAGCGCCTCCGCCGGCGGCGGCACGAACCGGTGGCGCTCACGGGTGAGTGGCTCCGGTCGGTGGTGCAGGGCTACTTCAACTACCACGCGGTACCCGGCAACCTCGACAGCCTACGGACCTTTCGCACTCGGCTGACTCAGTTGTGGCACGCGCAGCTCCTCCGGCGCAGCCACCGCCGCCGTCTGACCTGGGAGCGTATGAACCGTCTGGTGGATCGCTGGCTGCCGACACCGCGCGTGCTGCATCCTGGGCCGATCACGCGCTTTGCCGCCAACCATCCCAGATAAGAGCCGTATGCGCTAAGCAGCGCACGTACGGATCTGTGCGGGGGGCAGCGGGTAACCCCTGTCCCTACCGCGACCGCTACCTGGCTGGCTCGCTACTTGGCGCGTGCCCTCCGGCGAACCGGACCGGCTGGCGCAGAGCGCCCACCTCTGCGATTCCGTGAACTCACAAGCTGCCAATCCCGTTCCAGGCTTGCTGTGGAATGCGAAACCAAATGTAGGCATGTTTGCGTTTAGTGACACTAAATGCAAGCGTAACTGCATATGGTTCAGCGCAGCTTTTGGATTAACCTGATCGAACAAGCCTGGCGCAGCCGTAATGTGGTGTGGTTGGCAGGAGTCCGGCGCGCTGGAAAGACTTGTCTGGGACACCCGCGCTTCGCTTGCGCGCCGAGAAGGACGCCTCATCACGCAGGAGTCAATGCGGGGCTCGCGAGCGAAGTCAAAGAACGGGGACGCGCCCGCCTGCTTACGGAATTCACCGCCACCCCTTGATGGCCCACCGTCTCGCCCAACGTGCCGAGGCCGATCTTGACGACATCTGACAGCAGGAGCAGTCAGCAGCTTCGGAAAAACAGATGGTCCTTCACGGTTTGAGCCAATGATCACGCCTCTCCGGGCGTTTCCGCCCT
>JASHYZ010000065.1 GCA_030042795.1 Terriglobia bacterium
ACATGGCTGTATTGGCGCCGATTCCCAACGCGAGCACAAGGACTGCGGCAGCCGTGAACCCCGGCCGCTTGGTCAGCATACGCAGCCCGTAGCGAGCATCCTGGATGAGCTCCTCGCAGGGGTTTACTCGTCGCACGTTCGGTATTCCTCCACTCAGTTAGACTATACCTCACGGAGTTGGTCCGCGTGTGCAGTGGCGACGAGTGCGTTCTAAGGAAGGAGGTTAATCGTGCGAGAAGTCAAACTGATTATTGAGAGGGTAGTGGTGTCATTGCTGGGCGGAACCCTCCGAGGCATCGTCATTCCCGCGAAAGCGGGAATCCATTACAGAAGTCCTTGGAAAAAGAAGGTATCCAGGAAGTGGATTCCCGCTTTCGCGGGAATGACGACGTTCGGGCGTTCAAATGACACCAGCACCCTCGGTAGCGCTAGCTTGACACTTGGGTTCGCTGTACACAGCGCTTCGAGCTGCACCGGAAGCCGAAGCACCGTCATTTTGGCATCAAGAACCATAGTCTCCCATACTGTTCGCGCTTAGTCGACACGCAAGGCCTCCAGAGGATCAACCGAGGCGGCGCGCCGCGCCGGGACGTAACCCGCCAGGAGCGCGATCGCAAGCAATAGAGCAGCGACGGCCAGGAAGGTTAGAGGATCGGTAGCTTTGACACCATAGAGAAATGTAGACAGCATCCGTGTGACCGCAAGCGCAGCGACCACTCCGGCGGCCAGTCCTGCCAGCGCCAATTTAAGGCTCTGGCCCAGCACCAGGGTGAAGATGTTGCCGCGCGAGGCGCCCAACGCCATCCTCATGCCGATTTCAAATGTTCGCTGCGACGTGGAGTACGAGATCACCCCGTAGGTACCAATCGCTGCTAGCAGGAGAGCCGCAGCCGCGAAGCTGACGAAGAGCCACATCATGGATCGGGACTGTGAGGTAGAAGTCGAGACGACGTCATCCAGGGTTCGGACCTCACTCACCGGGACGTTTGGATTCAAATCCCTTACCACTTCACGGGTGCGGCTCGCCGCTTGGGCCGGATCGGAGCCGGTGCGCACTAGAAGCGTCATTCCAGCGGGAATTTCACCGTTGTTGACCACGGCTTGGGGATACGGCATGTAGACGACGCCCTTAAAATCCGCGGGAGTGTTATTCGTCAGATTGTACTGGCGAACATCGCCGGCGATACCAACCACGGTTCGCCACGGCGCGCCTTCCCAAGTAGGACGAATATGCTTGCCAATCGGATTCTCGCCCGGCCAGAATCTGCGTGCCGTGTCCGCGCTCAAGATAACCACAGGCGCAGACTCTTCGCTGTCAGAATCCGCGAACGCCCTACCTTCCAGAATCGGAATGTGCATCATGTGAAAGTAGCCCGGTGTGACTGCTCCTGCCCACAGCAGGGGACCACCTTCTTCCGCGGCGACGACCGGATGCCCCTCGACCTCGACCGGAACCGACGGAGTTTCGCCGCTCAGCGGCGGTGCGTTGACCGCAGCTACATCGGAAACGCCGGCGGTAGTCTGCGCCCGGCGCAGCAGTTCATCATAGAGCGCAACACAGGCCGTCCGCTGCTGGCACACGTTCTGGTCGGGAGTGATGCGCGCCGTGAGGATGTGCTCCGGCTGGAATCCGGGATTCACTTGCGCCAGATTCCAAAGGCTCTTGATGAGCAGTCCCGCGCTCACGGCGAGCACCGCAGCCAGCGCCACCTCGCCGGCAATCAAGGCGCTGCGCACCCGGGCACTCGCAGTGCCGGGCCGAGGACGGCCGCCCGTCTTGATGGAATTGGCGAAGTCGAACTTCGAGGCGCTGAGGGCGGGCGCCAAACCGAAGGCCAGTCCTGCCAGGGTGGCCACCACGGCCATCAACGCGGAGACCCGCCAATCCACCTCGGCCCCCGCCAAGCCCGCTGCTGTAGGCGGGAGCAATAGCTTGAAATCCGAGAAGGTCAGGGAAGCAAGCACGAGACCGAGTGCGGCTCCTGCGAGTGCCAGCACCACGCTTTCAGTCAGCAACTGGCGGATGATCCGGCCGCGGCCCGCGCCCAGAGCGGCGCGAACGGCCATTTCCTTCTGCCGGGTGCTCGCGCGGGAGAGCAGCAGTCCCGCGACATTGGCGCACGCAATGAGCAATACGAGGCCGACGGCGAACTGAAGGACCATCAGCTTGCTGCGGAAGTCGCTGGTGAGATCCTGCTGCAGCGGCAGTACGGTGGCGTCGGCGTTCCAGCTTCGGAACATGGTATAGGGAAAGAGCGGCAGAATGTCCGTAATCAAGGGCCGAATCTCACCGCGCGCCTGCTGGAGCGTGAATCCTGGGCGCAACCTGGCGATGAGCGGCATGAAACCGGTGTTCCAGGTCGCAAAGGAATCCCTTGTATCGAGGTGCAGCGGTACCCAGAGCTGAGCGTCGGAGGAGGGGAACTCAAAGCCGGCGGGCATTATGCCGACTACCTGCCTGTCAACGCCATCGACGGTGATATAGCGCCCGATGACGCCCGGTTCGCCGCCGAACTTCTTTCGCCACAGGGTATGGCTTAGCAAGACAATGCGGTCCTGGCCG
>JASHYZ010000692.1 GCA_030042795.1 Terriglobia bacterium
TCGTATTTACCACGCAGAAGATTGTTCAAGTCCAGGAGCTTGCCCCGCTTGCGTTCCCACCCCATCCAGGCGCCTTCGGATTCGTTGAATACGGGATAGCGATGGAAGAGCAAGAATCCGCCCTTGCCTTGGTGGCGATAGCGCTCATTGAGCTCGCGAACCAGCCGGGAGCCAAGCTCCAGCAAGTTCGCCTTCTCGCTTTGGGGCTGCTCAGAGTCCGGCTCATCCGTGAGCAGAGCGAAGTGCAGATGGGTGTCGCGATTGCCGAGATAACGGATTTCGAGTTCACGAACCAGTTCGCGCACCTGGTCTTCGCTGATCAATAGTGTAGGGATCGCGACGATCGTCGCACAATCCGCAGGAATGCCCTCGGAAAAATCGAGCTTAGGAATCAGCCGCACCGGGACCAGGAAGGCGCTCAGTCGATTGATCACCCCGATGGCCGACTCGCTCGCCGGCAGCAGGAGAAGCAGCAGGGCGGCAAACAGCGGCACTCCTACCCGCAGACCGCTCAGGGCGAAGGCCATGATGCCGAAAGCGACAAGTTCGATTCCTAACAGAAAAAAGGCCTCGGGCGTTTCCAGAATCGTATCGCTCACCTGTTTCAGCGCGGGTGCGCGGTAGTTGACGAGGGCTTCGAGGGCTTTCCGGCCTTCGTCGATGAGGTAGTAGCCCACGTGGCCGCGGCGCTGTGCAGCGCGAAATCCTGGCCGCCACTTCCGGTGAGCTGCGGCGGCTAGTGATACGGCCAGTTGGGCCACTTCGGTTTCTTCGGCTCGCGAGTGGGCCGCCAGTTCCTGCACGGCATCGCAGTAATACTCGCGACTGACAACCTCCATGGCGGCGTATGCTCCTGCCGGGTCCCTGCTCAGGATCGCGTGCGTTCTGCTCAGTTGCTCGAAGAAGTTCTTGCCCTCGTTCTGATTGATGTTAATCAAGCTGACCATCAGCACCCTCAGGCGGGCGTCGGAGATTTCGGGCTGCGTGTGGCTGCGAAGAGCAGCGGTCAGTGAGCGCGCCCCTTCCGCAATCTGCTCCAACACAACCATCGTGGCCATGGAATTGAGGGCCCAGATCTCTGCAATCTCAAACGGAAGGGCTTCCTGGGCCGCGTCCACATACGTAATGAAGTCCGTTTCCGAATACTCGAAGGAGACTACCTGAAGGAAAGCCGCCGCCGCCACATAAGGCAGAGGTAGATTCGCCTCCCCTTGAACACCGGACCTCACGCTTCTGGGCAGATACTTTGCGTGCAGGGTTTGATGTGCATCGCGAGCAGCGGCGCGCATCAGGCGCGCGTGGTCGGTGAACCGCCGAACTGCATCGGGTAGCGGATTGGTTCCTTGCTGAGCGCGCGCGATTTCCTTTAGGGCTTCTTCAATTTCGGCTACAGCCTGACGCAGTCTGCGAGATAGGGCTTTGCATGCCCTTCTGGCGCCCTTGGGGCTCAGATGCCAGGCCCGCGCTTCCTTCTGCGCCGCCTCGCGCAGCCGGGCCTCACGGCCACTGAATTGACCAAACGAACCTCCGGCTTGGTCTTCAGGAACAAAGGGCAGGGGCGCAGCGGGTGCTTGGGAGCCTAGCTGTGTCTCGGAGGTGGGTTGATCCATCGCGTTCATTCACCTGGCCCGATTCCTAGCTCGAGTGAGCCCGTTCCCCCTGCGTCGCCGCTCTCACACCACTCTGCTTTGACAAATCTCACCGGTAACTTGATGCCTGTAATTCGAACATCTCGGAGTACCTTCCGCCCATCGCAACGAGTTCACCGTGGGGCCCTTCTTCAGCGATGCGGCCCTTTTCGAGCACTACAATGCGGTCAGCCATCTTCACGGTCGAAAACCGGTGCGAGATCAGCAGAGCCATTTTTCCAGCGGTCAATTCGGCAAAGCGCTCGAACACCTCGTGCTCGGATCGCGCGTCCAGCGCGGCGGTGGGCTCGTCAAGGATGAGAATCTGAGCATGCCGCAGGTAGGCGCGCGCCAACGCTACCTTCTGCCACTCGCCACCCGAAAGGTCCGTGCCACCCTCGAAACGGCGCCCCAGCATCTGGTCGTAACCGTAGGGAAACTTTCTGATGATGGCGTCCGCCAAGCTTTTATGCGCCGCCAGGTTGATGCTGTCCAAGTCGTTTTTTTGCGTAATATCACCGACGGCGATGTTCTCCAACGCCCTCAGGTCGTACCGCATGAAATCCTGGAAGATGACGGCCATCTGCGCGCACAGGTCCTCCAGGTCATACTCTCGAAGGTCGATGCCATCCAAGAGAATGCTTCCGGCCGTGGGATCGTAGAGCCGCGCCATGAGCTTCACGATGGTGGTTTTGCCCTCGCCATTTTCGCCAATCAACGCGACCCGCTCGCCGGGCTCCAGCCGGAAGTCGAGGCCGTCGAGCACCAGCTTGGAGGTTCCCGGATAAGCGAACCGGACGTTGCGAAACTCAAAGCCCTGCACGATGGGCCGTGGCGCGGGTAGCGCATTTGGCCTCGATTGCACGGTAGGCTTCACCGCCAGAAACTCGATGAGGTCTGTGAGGAAGAGGGCCTGGTCGGCGATGGCGGCGAAGGTCGAAAAGATCACTTGAAGATTGCTGCTAGCGGTCGCGATTGCGCCCGTTAGGAAGGTCAGGGTGCCTACGCTCATCTTGCCGGAGACGGTTTGGAAGATGACGTACGCGTAGCCGCCATAATATCCGATAGTCCCCACCAGCGAGAGCAGCGCCCCGGCTAGGAGCCGCCGTTTGGCCAAGGCAACATTTTGGGTGTAAACCTCGTCGGCAAGCTCGGTAAAACGGCCAGTGAGAAAGGAGCTCAACCCGAACAGCTTCAGCTCCTTCGCGCTCTCCTTGCTCGATCCCAGAACTCGCAGATAATCCATTTCGCGTTTGCTGGGAGTTTGGCGAAAGGCGAGGGTATATCCGAGCAACGCGAAGTGGCTCTCACCAAGAAAAGCCGGCACCACCGAAACTAGCAGAAGAAGTAGCAACCATGGGGAAAACAGGAGGATACTGGCCGCCAGCGAGGCCGTAGTGATCACAAGCTGCATGAGCCGCCCGATTTGCTGAATCGTTCCCAGCCTGTCCGTGGCCTGGACACGCGCTCTCTCAAGCTTGTCATGGAACACCGGATCTTCGTAGGAAGAGAGGTCCAGACGAGAGGCGTGCGACATGATGCGGACGCTGATGTGGCGGGTAAAGTCGTCTGCCAGTATCGTGTCGCAGTAGTCGATGGCCCGGCTCAGCAGCGCTCCCAGCGCCGCCAGGCCAAATTCGAGCGCTACCAACCACCAGAATCCTGGGCGCAGCGGAGAGTGTTTCGAGACGTGGGCTACGACGGCATCGATAATCAATCGCGTCACGTCGAGTGCAGCCACGGGGATGAGAGCTAGCACGACACGTAGCGCGAGACCGGTGCCCACCACGGCGGGTCCTGAGTCCCACACCATGCGCAGCACCGGCGGGATGTTTTTTAGTGCATGTAGGCGCTTGGCCCAACCATCGTGAAGGTTATGCCGGCTTGCATGCGCGTCCGGTGCCGCCAAGGCTAACGTTCCTTTCTACCTGTCGTATCGAAGTGGAGTTGAGTGCGCAGTCAGCCGGTAGGGAAAGGCGTGCAGAATGGATGCCTAGCAACCGGGCGCACAAACCATTTATCTTGCCGGAATTAGGGTCAAGCGCGAAAGCGAGTAAATGCGCCCAGAGCTGCCGTCACGGCAAAGATGATCGCAGCCGCGGGACAAAAGCTGCGCGCGATGTCGGCGCAAAAGTCCGCCGCGCCCGTGAGGCAGAACAAGGCTACGATCAATCCAAGAGCAATTACGGATGCCGCTTTCAAGGCCGTCATCAGATCTCCCCTTTCGCATTTCTGCGTTGGAAAATCACCTCAGGTTTGCTGCACGTGAGAGTCCACAGACGCTAGCTCTTATAAATCTGATATTTATGTCCTCGATGCTTGCTGCGACTTGTGAAAATTGTTTGATCAGCAAGTAAAGGTTGCTCGTCGAGCTGGCCGACTGCCGGATTCTGTCAGGCTTAATAAGACCTGATCTCCGATGAAATGCCCGGTCATACCTTTTGCGCCGCAAGCTTCTCTCGTGAAGAAACTTGCAGCAACCCCTGGAAAAAGAACCCTGTAGTCGAGGCGGTGCCGACTTTGCGCAGAATCTACGCGAGATGGTTTTAAGGGGCTCAGGTTTCGCACCTCCGGTTTTCAGTAATACTCTGTATGTAAGCCGCGGCCAAGCGCATCTACAATACGCGAGGCGCAGTTGCGCCTTGGGTATCATCCTCAAGAACGTAAACTGCCCAAGCGGGAGGGGAGACGGCGACCGTCGGTACCTGCGGACTGGGGTCGTCGTGTTTACTCGGGAACGCCTACCTGACGAAGCTGACCTATTCTTCTGGGTGCAGTTCGCCTCACTCTGGGAGCGGCTTGCTGAAATCTCACATCAGCATCGATCCGAGTACCTGAGTAAAGCAAAAGCTTGCATGGAGAAGGCCCAAGTCATCAGGTCCAAGATGTTGGAAAGCGACGATACACGTTAAGGTAGACCTCTCTTTATCCGCCATCAAACCGAGATACCATCCCCGACCTTTGTAAACATTGTTCCGTTTGTTCGAACGTTCGAAGTGTTCCTATACGTTCTATACCTTCACTCCGTCTCGCTTCTGATGGGTGGCGACCGGGCATGTATGGGGTTAGAAATTCAAAATGATGAATATCAAGGTTGCCCAGGCAGGGGAGGCAGGGGCCGAAGCGTGCGCTTTTCGTGACGACAGGCGACAATAACCATTGCGTTTCGTCCCTTCACGGCAGGGGTCTTCATCGGTACCTGCGCTAGCTTGATATTCATCTTCAAAATATTTACGAACAAACCTGTCAACTGATTGAAAATAGGATCGTTAGATCCAGCAAGGTAAGCGCAGAAAGAAACAAAAATGACATGAAACGCCCTATGAGCTATGGCAGCACCTAAGGATGTTACGCTAGGGCCTTTACGTGCAGACGGAGCATTGCCATCTCACGATCCCTATGCGGGCAAGCTCGGGATCAGTGGCATCTTACTAACTTGAGGCCAGATTAGGATGGAATCTGAACAGAGGTGTCAGATTTTCAGAGGCTTAAGCATAATAAAGGGCGGAACGAACTCAGCCCTGGGAGAAGCTCAGGATAATCAAGTTCCGACCTCGAAGCTCCCAGCCCTGAAGGGGCGCCGCAGCAGTTACGTTCGTCAGTTCCACTCCCTAAAAGGCGCTTGGGCTTCGCTCGCTTGTTTGGCACGCCGCTTTATTATCGCCTGCCTGTGCCTCGTCCTACACGGGAGTTCAGTTGCCAGCGGATTTGCAGCCCAAACTGCCGGTCTGCAGCCAGCCGGCGCTCAAGCTCTGTCACCACTGGATATTGACCTGCTCGATGACATTGAGCGGCGCTCCTTCCGCTATTTCTGGGATCAAGCTAACCCTCGAACCGGCCTCGTTCTTGACCGGGTGAGGTCTGACGGCAAGCCGGACGAGCCCTGGCATCAAAATGTGGCCAGCATCGCCGCCACCGGCTTTGGTTTGACGGCCATTTGTATTGCGGCGCAACATCGCTGGATCAGCCGTGATACCGCTCGGGCACGTATTCTCACCACGCTGCGCTTCTTCGCCAGCCAGGCGCCCCAGGTTCACGGCTGGTTCTACCACTTCATGGATTCTTCCAGCGGCCAGCGCGTATGGAACAGTGAAATCTCCTCCATTGATACAGCCTTGTTGCTCTCGGGCATCCTTACCGCCCGCCGCGCGTTCGGCGATGACTCCGAAATTATGACGCTGGCCACGCTGATTTATAACCGCGTGAACTTTCAGTGGATGCTCGACGGCAGCCGCGACGTGCTCCGCCATGGCTGGAGGCCGGAGACCGGTTTCCTCAAGTACGACTGGGACAGCTACAGTGAGTTGATGATCCTCTATGTGCTAGCGATTGGCTCTCCCACTCACCCCATCTCCCCGAGTTCCTGGTACAACTGGAAGCTGCCGGTGGTGCAGCAGGATAACTACACTTATGTGGGTGGCGGCCCACTTTTCACCCAGCAATACTCTCAGGCTTACGTGGACCTGCGAGACCGCACCCAGGTGCAGCTCGCGCCTACGAATACGTACGTTCCCAGTGTCAACTACTTTGCCAACGCGGTTGCGGCCACCCGCGCCCAACAGGCCATGGCGGTGGCGCTCTCGCGCAAGTTCCCGGGTTATTCGTCGGAAATCTGGGGCATCACAGCTTCGGAAAGCGTCAAGGGTTACCTGTCTTGGGGCGGGTCGTCCAACGACCCGCGAATTGACGGCACGGTAGTGCCGAGCGCGGCAGGGGGCTCTTTGATGTTCGCGCCGGACATCTGCATTCCAGCCTTGCGGTCGATGCTGGTGAAGTACGGCAAGCAGATTTACGGACCCTACGGTTTCGCCGACGCTTTCAACCCCACCACAGGATGGGTGAGCCCTTGGGTGCTGGGCATCGACGCCGGAATTACGCTGCTGAGCTCCGAGAATCTGCGAACCGGCGCAGTTTGGCGCTGGTTTATGGCGAACCCGGAAGTGGACCACGCTTTGGACCTGGTGGGCCTGCTCTCGGAGCCGTCGGCCAACGATGAGATGGCGCGCGCCGGCCGGCACCCCAAAATGCCGGGCCCTGATGATGCGCCGAAGCCGCCGGGCTCACCCGACAATCCTATCATTTTGGATCTTAGCCCACCGCCGCCCAACCCGGCCTGGGCCCTGCCGCAGTATACGCTTCAGGGGTCGGGCGGACCCCAGCATTAGTGTTCCGTCCCGCGCAATACTTGACAACTGTCGTCACGCCCCATTGCCCCCCAGGGAGAGGGGAGAACTTGTTCAACAAGGAGAGCCTCTCCCCGGGGAAAGGGTGGCGCAACGCGCCGGGGGGATTAGGGTTCGATGATGTTCTGCCGCACGGCATAGTGAACAAGGTCGCAGACCGAGTGCAAATGGAGAGCCTGCATGACGTGTGCACGGTGAGTCTCCGCGGTTTTCACGCTGATGCCCAGAGCCGTGGCAACTTCCTTGTTCGATCGCCCTTCCACGAGTAATTGAACCGTTTCGCGCTCCCTCGCCGTCAGTGGGTCGAACGTTCCTCCCGAGGCTTGCAAGTAACCCTGCAAAACCATTTTCGACACGCTGGATGTGAAGAAAGGGCAGCCGCCAGCAACCGAGCGCACCGCCACCACAAGATCGCGCGCTGCGTCCGTCTTCAGCACGTACCCTAAGGCTCCGGCGTGCAAAAGGTCTCGGACGAGACTGTCTGAATCGAGCGCGGTCAGCACCAGTACTCGCGTCTTTTGCGCTCGCTGCCGAATCTGCCGCGTAGCCTCGATTCCGTTGAGCTCGGGCATTCGAACATCAATGACGGCGACGTCCGGGCGCAAGGCCTCGGCCTGCTGCACCAGAGCGCGGCCCGTAGCCGCTTCACCCACGACCTCGTAACCGGGCTGACTCTCCAGCAGGACCTTCACGCCCTGGCGAATCACGAAATGATCGTCTGCAATTACAACGGTGATGGGGCGATCAGCTCGCTGCTGGCCGTTCCGTTCGGGTTCCTCGACCATTTAATTTGTCCTCCTTGGTCCCGTTTCTTGGCCGGGGGCACCAAGCCGCCACGCCGACGCAAGTCGCAGCGGGCACGCCCGCTGCCCGCTGTACGTCCGGTCACTTTCGGTCCATAATTCCGACGGAGATATCCACCCGACAATTGAGGTCTCCTTGTTCCTTCCTCTGCGAGGGATCGAGCCGCAGAGGCACAGGTCAACTTCCAGCGTCAGCCTCGCCATCGCGACGGCCCGGCCGCTCCTCTTGACCCGTTACCGAACGCGGTAGCAATCTGCTTGCCGCTGCGAGCGCCGAATGAGTAAGTCGCGAGTTGGCAACGTGATTGGGCACGGCTAACCGGAAAGGCCCAGACGCCGGTAATGATTCAGAGTGAGTAAGATTTACAGGCAGGACGTTGTGGTTATCGGTGGGTGGACACATGCAGGTTCGGCCGCATCCCTAACGGCGAAACGAGCCATCCAACAGTTGTGGCCTATTTGCCGATTGAACAGCACGGACTCATCGGGGACTTGCACACAGCAGCACTGGTGGGCTTGGACGGATCGATCGATTGGATGTGTTTGCCGCGGTTCGATTCACCCGGCGTTTTTGCCGCTATTCTTGACGACAAAATTGGCGGCGTTTTTAAGCTCGCACCAACTGCCGAGCCGGTCGCGCGTAAGCAGTTTTATTGGCCAGGCACGAACGTTTTAGTGACAACTTTTCTATCGCCGGATGGCACCGGCGAAATCACGGATTTCATGCCGGTGTTCAACCGCCGCAGCCAACTGGTGCGACGCGTTCGCGTACCTCGGGGCTGTATGGCTTTCCGCATGGAATGCCGGCCGGCGTTCAATTACGCGCGTAGTCAGCACGAGACTCAGCTTTTGCCTCAGGGAGCGTCCTTCACTTCGGACAGCCTCCATCTGGGCCTGGTCAGCAGTC
>JASHYZ010000693.1 GCA_030042795.1 Terriglobia bacterium
GAGTCTCCGTGAACTCCGTGTTGAGACGCTTCTCGGTACAGAGGTTGCCGAGGCCTTCGGTTTGGTTGCGGCTCAAGTCGCGCCGAGTTACACTGCCCCTGTCATCTTGCCGCAGAGCGTGCGGTCATCTGCCATTTAGAGGCACTGGAATTGGCGCGAGTCTGTTGGGCTTCACCCTTGGCGGCGCAAAACCGTTATTGTCCCGATACGCGAACGGACGCGAAGAGGAGACTGAAATGCTGGTAATTATCAGCGACACCCATCTGAGCGACGGCACCACCGGCGACAGCGTGCGTTTGGAGGCGTTCCGCGGGTTTCGCCAACGCCTGCGCGACCTGGCCTATGACGCGTCCTGGCGCGCGGATGGCTCCTACAAGCCCGTCGAGCAATTTGATCTCGTCCTGCTCGGCGACTTCCTTGACATCATCCGCTCCACCAACTGGCTGGTACAAGACGGTGTAGAAAACACGGCCAGGCCTTGGAATGATTCGCAAAGTCAGCCTTTCATTGATACGGTGCAGCGCGTCACGGCCGCCGTCCTGCAGAATAATGCCCAGTCTGTGGCCGTACTGAAAAGCCTCACCACGGGCAAAGCCATCACCGTGCCGGAGGCGACGGCAGCCGGCAAACCCGTTCAGACGGGATGGGAGCCCGAGTCGCCGAATCGCCGGCCGGTACCGGTGCGCATTCACTACCTGGTGGGCAATCACGACTGGTTTTTTCACCTGCCCGGTCCGGATTACAATCAGCTTCGGCAGAACGTTGCTGATGCCATCGGCTGCGTGACCCCGGCGAGCGTTCCCTTTCCCCACGATCCCGATGAATCAGACTTCATCCGCCAACTTTACGAAGAGCATCACGTTTTCGCGCGGCATGGCGACATTTTTGATCCTTACAACTTCGCAGGAAATCGCAACAAGTCGTCTTTAGGCGACGCGGTGGTGGTAGAGCTTATTGACCGCTTTGCGATGCGCGTGAAGACGGAGATGGGAAACAATCTTCCGGCGGCTTGCGCCGGCGGCCTCAAAGAGATCGACAATCTCCGGCCCGCCACCATCATTCCAGTATGGATTGACGGCCTTCTGCATGAGACCTGCCCCGACGCAGCCTTGCAGAAAAAGATCAAAGACATTTGGGATTCCCTGGTGGATCAGCTTGTCGGGCTTGACTTCGTCCGCCACCAGCCGGGTCTTCATCCCTTCGGCAGTGTCGAGGAGTTCAGGTTGGGCATGAAGATCGAAGGTCTGGTCCCCCGGGATCACCTTTCACGTCTGTTTGCGCTGATTACTGAGAAGAGCGGATCCCAGCAAGCCTCATTCGCACCCTACGCGTTGAACGAGGCGGCCTTTAAGAACCGAAGCGCCCAATTCATTGTCTACGGACATACCCATTACTTTGAAATGGTGCCTCTGGCCTCCACGATGGTGAATGGTAAGGTTCTCGATCAGATTTACATCAACTCCGGCGCCTGGCGGCCCTACCACGAACTGACTCGGTTCCATCCCGAAACGGAAGAGTTCGTGCGCTACGATGTCATGGCTTACGTCGCCTTCTTCAAGGATGACGAAAATCGGGGACGCGTCTTTGAAAGCTGGTGCGGAGGCCTCGGTCCTGCGTGAGTCTCGGCAGGACAAAGTAATACGCCCCCTGATCTGCCTGCGGGCCGAAGAGTCTGTGTAAGAACGCGTGGATTCCCGCTCCCCGCTTTCGCGGAGGCAAGCTTCGCGGGAATGACTACGTTGGGTTAGAGGCACGAAGAGCGCAAAGAGGGAGTTCTCTGTTTGCTGCTATGAAGACGCCGTAGCTGGTGTTGAAACAAACGGCCTAAGGCATTCAAGGGCTATTTTCGCGAGCAGTGGCGAGCCAAGGCTCATGAGGTCTATGCTGGCTCTGCGCCTTTGTGTGAGACCTTGCTTCTAGTGGCATGTCTCAGAAGTTCGCAGCATAATTCAGCTCCGAAGGAGCGGTATAACTTAACCCACGGCGTCAGCCGTGGGGTCAGAATGCACCCTCCCTCTCTCCTTCCCCTCTCCCGCCCGCGCGCCCGTGAGAAACGGCGGGTGCCGTCGAGCAGGGGTGAGGGCGTTCCGACCCAGGGCTCG
Source organism: Terriglobia bacterium (assembly GCA_030042795.1). The sequence goes on from JASHYZ010000693.1 coordinate 2,103, forward strand.
GAAGCTGTGAAGCAATCGGTCAATACCGACGACCGGCTTCCGGCGACCGCATCGGTGGGTGGCACCCAGCGGCCGCCAGTTGGGTCAGCCCGGGTTACTTAGGTTAGAGCTGTCATGGCGAACGCACGGAATCACCTCTCGCTTCGGGTCGGAAGACTCAGCCCCGGGCTGATTTCCCGTCCGGCGGGGCTCGTGGCCTTACGCCAGCGCGGCGCTCAGCCGTGGCTTCCAACAGAGCCGAAACCATTGCTGAACGTTATAGGTGAGGCCGGCCCAGAGGGCTTCGCACCTCGCTTTCTTCAATCCTCGCACCCGAAATTGGCGCAACCCGATCTTGGCTTTCAGCCAGGCGTTGGGGAACTCGGCTACCGCACCCCGCCGCCGATAGAGAGCTTGCGCTGCTTCTGTCTTGCGTTTCTCCACGTAAGCCGCCACCGTCGGTGCGCACCAGGGTGCGTTGCTTCGCTCCCGGGCAGCACTGCGCGTGGAAAGCACACCCCTGGCAGTCGCTCGCCGCGGCTCGGTAGACGTGGCGCCGCACGCCCACGCGATCTTTCTTGATCCCTCGGGCCAGCAACTCTTTTCTGGCCGGAATTGTATATTTGACATACCCAGACAAATGTCACACTATGGGTAGTGGGTCAGTCTCAATTCTTTCTCGGCATGTTCCCCCCCCCGTCATTCCCGCGAAGGCGGGAATCCGCATCGGAGAGAGCACCTTACAGCCTGGATTCCCGCTTGCGCGGGAATGACAGGTAACGAAATGCTGGAGAGAATTCAAACTGACCCACTACCACACTATGTAACGGCGTGACAGGTGATTTGCGTCTGTGGTAGGCTGAAAACGAAAACGCCCGCTGGCTGGCGGGCATCGCCGGACAAACTCTGTGGTGGCAAACTCAGAGTAGCACGGAGGTATGTCCGATGCAAGTCGCTCGTCTACCCCAAAAAACGCTGAAGTCTCTCGGCATAACACAGGCTCTCGTTGACCGTATTTGTAGGCTCAACGCTCCATCGGATTCGGGCCAGAAGTCATTAGCCAAAGCATCTGCGAAAAAGGTACGAAGAAAATAGGATGCTGAATTGTGTTCGGAACTCCGGGCTGGTTTCTGATCTCGGAATTACTGGCAACCACTATCCAGACACCAAGTGCGGTTTCCTCATAGACTGTGCCTTGTATGGTAGTTTTGTCTGCCAGCTTTACAGCTACGTGTTTCTTCATTAGTTTGCCGGTCATCGTGGTTCCCTCCGCAGCCTGTCATGCTATCATGTCCGCATGGAAACCAAAACGAAGCGCCCGAGACCGAAGCACTACGAACCAAAGCTGAGCCTGTACCCGATGACGCTGGAGGAAGCCGTCCGCAAGATCGCGAAAGCTAAACCTGAGAGAAAACCAACAAGCCGAGCCAGAGATTATGTCACCACTGGCTCTGGTGAGTAATGTTCATAAATTTGCTCCGAGATCAAGTTGTAGAAAGGTTCTTGCTCCGTTTTGCCTCCATTGAGGTGGCAACCGATAAGATAGGCGCACACGTCCGCAAGCTGAACGCCTATACAATGCCTAGAGTCACTGAAGTATATGTCATCCAGTAGCCTTTGCATGTGAGCTACATTAACTCCAACCCTCGTTGGATTAGCTAGCTGATGTTTAGGACTTCGGCGTAGTTCGTGGAAAGATTCAGAAATGACTTTCCTGCTCGATTGTTTTCCCGATCCAGAGTCATCGGAGATTATCATTCCAACAAAAGAAGAAGCTGCATCATCCTTTGAAGATTTCCACTCACTCATCCACCTACCGAGTGAATTAAAGTATCTCCGAAACGCTACGTCTACTGGGCTCGCGGTTCGACAAGTTCCGGCAATAAGTTTGTTGGTGTCTACGGCACCATAAACAATCGGGAACTTCTTTTCTCTCAAGAACTTCACGATTAGATCGAATAGGTCTCTACACTTCTGCAATCCAATAGCATCAAATGGCGGACGAGCGTAGAACAGCTTGGAAGCATGGAATTCCTCAAAGTCCTTCAGTTGATCTTGCAACAGGCACCACGCTG
>JASHYZ010000694.1 GCA_030042795.1 Terriglobia bacterium
TTCCTGATTCCCGACTTCCGATTCCCAATTCCTGACTCCCGACTCCTGATTCCCGATTCCCGACTCCCAACTCCCGATTCCTGATTCCCGACTTCCGATTCCCGATTCCCGACTCCCAACTCCCGATTCCTGATTCCCGACTTCCGACTTCCGACTTCCGATTCCCGACTCCCTACTTGCTATTCCCTACTCGCCAACGGCCCGTTTTTCCAGCTCTTCAAGTCTCCGTGCGGCATCCATCGCCCGCTTCAGGCGCGCCGGATCGGGCCCATGATCCAGCAACTCAAGAAACGCGCAGGGGCTCTCGCCGCTGCTAGCTTTTACCGCTGAAAGATCCTGCATCAAACCGGGCCAGTCAATTCCGTCAGGGCCGCCTTCGAAGGGTAGCAAGTGGTCATCCTTCTCACCGCGATTGTCGTGAAGATGGATCGAGGCGACCCGCTCCCGCATAATGCCCAGAGCCTCGCGCGCGTTGCCGGCCAGGTGCGCGTGGCCGGCGTCAAAGCAGACCCCGACGTTGCGGAGGTGGGTGTAATCAAGAAATTCCACCAGGCGCGCTGGCGTGTTGATCTCGCCCGGGGCGTTTTTCAGAAGCAGGTTCACACCCCGCTCCTTGGCAAAGATTCGCAAATGTTCCAGCGAAGTGAAAGCAGCATCGAAGCGGTCGAGACCGTATTCGTCATTCTCAAGTCCGAGGTGCAACACCAGGAACCGGAAAGGCAGGCGCTCCGCCACTTCGAGCGTCCGCTTGATCTCATCCATGGAGTCAATGCGCAGCCGGCGCTGGGTATAGGCAACGGAAATTGCGAAGCCACCTCGCCGACCCCAGCCCGGCTCAGAGTAAGGCGGGGCGTGCAGCGAATGGAGCCCCACGCCCAGGTCCGAAAACCACTGGGCCACGTCGCGTACGTGGTTAGGATCGCGATAGTTCAGGTGCTCCGGCGCGCCGAAGATCTCGATTTGGTGGAACCCCGCCTCGACAATACGGTCCAGCAGCCGCGAACTGAGGCGGTCAGCAGTGAAGAGGCGTGTTGAGAGCCCGTATTCCATCAATACCCATCGGCCCGTCCGCCACCGCGCGGATCGGCGGCGCCGAAGCGCCAACCGGTCGCGGGGTCAACTGCAATGGCCTCGCAGTCGCCGATGCCCCCCACTTGCTTCACCTTGTAGCCGGCCTCCTGAAGCCGGTCTACGGTATCTTGCGAAATCGTTCTTTCCAGCAGCACTTGATCCGGCATCCACTGATTATGAAAGCGAGGTTCGGTGACGGCTTGCCGAACGTCCATCTTAAATACAAGAACGTTTAAGAGCACTTCCAGGACGGTGTTGATGATGGTGCCTCCGCCAGGTGAGCCCAGAACCAAGCGAAGCTGGGGTTGGTTGCCGCCGGCGCCGTCCTCCAGCACAATCGTGGGAGTCATCGACGATAAGGGTCGCTTGTGCGGCGCGATGGCATTGGCCTCACCCTGAATCAGTCCGAACATGTTCGGCGAACCAGGCTTGGCCGCGAAATCGTCCATTTCGTCGTTCAGCAGGAAGCCGGCACCCTCAACCGTCAGGCCGGAGCCATAACCCGCGTTGAGCGTGTAAGTGTTTGACACCGCGTTGCCCTCGGCGTCCACCACGGAATAGTGAGTTGTGGTATTGGATTCAGCAGGCGTGGGCTCTCCGGCGCGCACGGGTGCGTCCGGTTTTTCGTCGAGGATCTGCTGACGTAAGATGGCTGCATAATTCTTGCTGACGAGGCCCTCCACTGGCACGTGGACAAAATCACTGTCGCCCAAGTACTGCGCGCGGTCAGCATAAGCTCGTCGCATGGCCTCAATCATCAGGTGCATCGAGGCGTACGAATCAGGTTGGCCAAGGTCCAGTGGCTCAAGCATGTTGAGCATCTCGATCAAGCCAACGCCCCCAGAGCTTGGCGGCGGAGCGGTGAGGATGGTGTAGCCCCTGAAATGCCCCTCAAGCGGCGTCCGGACTTTCGCCTCATATTGAGCAAGATCGGTCAGGCTGATGAGGCCGTGGTACTTGTCCATCGTGGCCGCGATTTGGCGGGCGATGGCGCCGTGATAAAAGGCGTCAGGGCCGTGCAGCGCAATCGCCTCAAGCGTTCGCGCCAGCTCGGGTTGCCGGAAGATCTCGCCGGCATCGTAGTACTTTTCCTCATGCAGGAAAATACGCCGGGATTCGTCAAACTTGCCGAGCTTTTCGCTCTCGCCGCGCAGACCCTGCGCCAGGGCGTAACTAACCTCGAAGCCGCTCGAAGCCAGCCGGATGGCCGGCTGCATCACGCGTCGAAGGCCCAGCGTTCCATATTTGCGCTCGGCCAGCGCCAAGCCCGCGACAGTACCGGGCACGCCCGACGCCAAGGCGCCGACTAGACTGGCGCCCGGGATGGGATTGCCCGCGCTGTCCAAATACATGTTATGCGAGGCGGTGCCCGGCGCTTCCTCGCGGTAGTCAATAAGGGCCGCTTCTCCGGAGGCCAGCCGGACCAGCATGAACCCACCCCCGCCGATGTTGCCCGCAAAAGGGTGCGTGACTGCCAGGGCGAACCCCACCGCCACAGCGGCGTCCACGGCGTTGCCGCCGGCCTTGAGAATCTCGACGCCCACCTCCGTGGCAATGGGTTCGCTCGAGGCTACCATCCCGTGCCGCCTGGCCACCGGCTGCAACCCTATCGCCGTGTTGCAGGTGAACACGAAGGCGGCGAGAACCAATGCTGGGGTCCTCGCCCTATTTATCGCAGCCGTTGGAATCCGGCCTTGCTGGGGTCTGAACATGTCTAATCGGCAGGGCAGGCTGTGGCCAACCCAGTCCTATCACTCAATTGTAGTGCGGCCCGGGAATCGAACTCCAAATCTAGGTGAAAAGCAGGGCAGGGTCAAGCCGCACAGGGCGGGCACAGGGC
>JASHYZ010000695.1 GCA_030042795.1 Terriglobia bacterium
GGTTGGTGACACGCCCAGAAGAACGGTCCAGCTACAGCGTTTCTGGGGATAAGGCGATCGTCGCGGCGCAGAGTGTCCGGTGCGGAACCGGATATCCGCGGTTACCTGAGGATTGCTACGGACGAAAAAAGCCCACGGTCAGAAGGGCGCTGACCGTGGCTACCGCCGCTCGGGAGTAGAGCTTGGCACGTTTCCGGTTCCGTTCGCCGATTCCGTAAAAATGGGGCGAAGCAGCAGAGTGCATCCGGGGCAGATGGCCGGAGCCGCGGAGCCGCGGCGGGCCGCGAGGATGCCTGCTACAAAAGTTCCGTGCGTGCACGCGATCGTATCCGCGCGAGCCCAAGTTCCCTTCAGCTTTCCAGGAATTTCATGGATGATGGCGCCGGCAAAATCGGGAAGGTCTCGGGCGACAGGGCCATCGATGAGCGCAATGGTGATTTCCGGCCGGCCCTGGCCGCGTTTCATCAGGTCTGGGAGTCGAACGAGCTCCAGAGGACTCATCGCCACCCACCAGCGGCCGGCTCTGCCCAGAAGTTAATACACGCGTGGGCCACGCGTAATCCCGTTACAAAGGGTTGTCAATCGTTACTGTCCGGTATCGTAGCTCACCCGACATCGCCCGGGCCCCGGAGTTTTGACGAAGGCGATTCGCTCGGGCTCTGCTGAAGGAGAGCGCGTAGCGCTGTCATTCATGCGCGATGGCACAGCAAAATCTCCCAAATGCCAGAACCTCTTCTATCCCAGGCGGTGATCCGGCTCGGGAGCAAGGCCTTGAGGCCGGGCGCGACGGCTTCATAAAAGCGTTGACGCCGTCGATTCAACCGTGTGGGTCGCGCCTTCTTTATCCGCAATCGTAACTCGACAGGAACGAACTGCCATAACTGGGCGGCCTATTATATTCGCTTTTCGTTCGCCATCAATTTTGGAGTCACTTAGGGGCAAGCGTTCCGCTCTTCTGGCGCCGCCTGCTGGCTAGAAGTCCGTTCCGCCGTGTCGCAGGCTCAGGCCAATTCAGGTAGTGTAAAGGGGGAAAACTGCTCGTGGTGCGACTGCCTTGCCAGAGGTCAACTTGGCGAAAGCTGAATACGCTGCCTCAGCCGGGGCGGCCAGCGGCTCAGACCCGAAGCGGATGTTGGACGCGGACTCGAAGCTGGCGGCGGCGATTCTCGCCGGAGACCGAAAAGCCACCGCGGAATTCGTCTCCCGCTATGCGGACCAGGTGTATCGCTATGTGTTTGCGCGTCTGGTACCGCGGACGGACCTTGTGGAGGATCTCGTACAGGACGTATTCCTGGCCGCCTGGGAGCATCTGGCGTCATTCCGCAGCGAGTCTTCATTAGAGGGGTGGCTGCTTGGGATCGCCCGGCACAAAGTGGAGGATCACTACCGGACGCACCTTCGGGCGCCGCTCTCCATCGAAGAGGGAACGGAGGACGCGGACGAATGGTCTGTCGTCCCCGACTGGGATCAAAAGCTTGATGACGAGAGGCTGCGGGAGCGTACCGGCCGGGTGCTGGCTGGTCTTGCAGAACCTTACCGGCTGGCCCTGCTGTGGCGGTACTGGGAGAAGTGTACCGCACAGGAGATGGCGGCGCGGACGGGTAAAACCGAAAAGGCGATCGAGAGATTGCTGGCTCGCGCCCGGCACCAGTTCAGGAGAAAGTGGCGAGATGCCTGATCAAGAACAGGACGAGAAGCAGTTTGGGCTACTCGCGGATCGTACGGGCTTGGAGCCGACGTCCGCGCCTCCGGCCCCATCACGCCTGAAAGCAAGAATTTATTCCGCGCTGATGCTGCGTGAATCGACCTCGAAGCCGCTGCGTAGCATTCCCGAAACCAAGGCCGAGGGAGGCAAACTCTGCGTGTTTGAGGAACTCGTGCGCATCGCTCCGGTGAGCGCCAAGATGAAGTCACTCAATATCTGCCGGATCTGCCACGCCCGCGTTCTCGGCGAATCGATGGAGAAGCCGCCCATCTACTGGGCCAATTGCCCCTATGTGGAGTTCAAGAAATCTCAGTAGAAACGGCTTCACGCGCCAGAAGTGGCGGGGATAAAAAGTCTGTCTGAAACCTCGTGGATTCCCGCTTTCGCGGGAATGACCCTGTTGGAGCAGAACTACTACTTCCAAAGACGTCACCCCCGCGGAAGCGGGGAGGCCAGGCTTATCGATCGCCACGCGAGGAATTTCACACACAGATCTGAAGCCCCGTACCTTCCAAGCCCGTCAAAAACGTCTCACCAGTCCGAAGAGGTTCTGGAAATTTTTCAACATTCGCTGGCCTGGAGGAGAGAGTTCATCGCTAATGGGATTGGAAGAGATGGTCTCGCTGAAACTGTATCGGAACCACCAGCCCCCGGCAAGCCGCACGTCCATGCCGACCGCGACGCGCAGACCGATGTTGACGTCTGAGAAGTGTTGTGGCGGAATTGGGGGCGAACCAGTTGCCGTAACCAACTGTTGCGCCGAACTGCTCAGCCACACGGCGCCGGTGCCTCCCGATAGATAGGGCCGCACCCCGCTGCTCCGTTTTCGCATGTATACCAGCAGATCCGTGATCGCACTGCTCTGCTGAGAAGTCCGGATCTGCTGATAATCACTCGCGCCCGCCGGCCCGAAAGCGGTTGAGACCAACGTCAGATCATTGCGATTCCAGATGTAATTCGCCTGAAGACTCGCGTACTGGGAGAAGTCCCAACCCCCAAAGAGGTTCAACGCCCCTCCGTTCTCCGGCTTGTAGAGCGAGGTCTGGCTGCTTGTTCCTGAAAGAATGAAGCGGCCATCTCCTGAGAGCGTCGCCACGCCGCCCAACGCGCCAAAATAGAAGTCGCCACCCAGCACCGGGCGTGAACCAGCCATCAGCGCCGTACTGGCGAGAGCTAACAACAGGATCGCTTTCATGTGTGCTCCTACGTGTCACGCAACCACGCTTCACTATTCTACGTGGGCCCGAACTCGCCCGAGCAAAATCTGAACTCACGCTCGCAGTCGATCGCGAAAAAAGTCGAGGGGGATTCTGCCCGGCGAAGCGACTACGCCTCTCGGAGGGGGTAGTGAGGGGCTTGCCGGCGCTCAAAGCCGCAGGCTTAGCCAATCTAATTCATTCAGGAGGTTCCATGTACTTAAGAAAGGTCTTGGCAGGCGGAAGGAATGCGATTCTTCTTGGAGTTCTGGTCGTTGCTGCTCTGGCTGGCGGCAGCCTACGCGCTTCTGCCCAAGCGAACGCGATGGGTCTCACGGGCAACGTCTACGTGATGACCAACCAGACTGCGGGCAATTCCATCATGGCCTTTAACCGCGCGGCCAACGGCGCACTCCACGTGGTGGGAACATTTCCAACCGGCGGTTTGGGCTTCGGCAGCGGGAACGATCCTCTAGGGTCACAGGGCTCTCTTTTGCTGAGCGATGACGGTCACTTCTTGATTGCAGTCAATGCCGGCAGCAATGACATTTCCGTGATGCAGGCCGGTGCCAGCGGGCTGAAGCTGGTCGGCACGTTTCCTTCGGGTGGCACCGAGCCCACCAGCCTGGCTCTCTACAAAGACATACTCTACGTGCTCAATGCCGGCGGCACGCCGAATATCACAGGCTTCGAACTAAATCCGGATGGGGCGCTCACCATGCTGCCCGGTTCCAGTCGGCCGCTGGCCGGAGGAACAGCGGCAGGACCAGCGCAGGTCGGATTCACTCCTGACGGGTCGTTTCTGGTTGTGACGGAGAAGAGCACTAACCTGATCGATACTTACCGTGTTCTGCCGAGCGGCCTCGCGAATGCTCCCGTTTCGAACACCTCAAACGGCGCGACGCCGTTCGGATTCGCCTTCGGACGTTCTGACGCCCTGGTGGTCTCCGAGGTGGCTGGCGGCTCAGGCGGAACCAGCGCAGCCTCTTCCTACCAGGTTTCGATGCCCAGCGGCACCCTCACCACAGTAAGTCCCTCGGTAGGTGACACTCAGATGGCGGCTTGCTGGGCCGTGGCCACCAACGATGGACGTTTCGTCTACCTTGTCAACGCCGGCAGCGGTACTCTCTCCTCTTACCGCGTGGGTTTGAGAGGACAACTGACGTTGCTCAACGCCACCGCCGGGACCATCGGCACCGGCACCGCTCCTGTGGATGCAGCGATAACATCCAACAGCGCTTTCCTTTACGTGCTTGATGACGGCACCGGAGCCGTCAGCGCTTTTGGGATTGGAATTGACGGGAGTCTTACGGCCTTCTCCGGCGCCGGAGGTCTGCCGTCCGGCTCTCAAGGCATCGCGGCGAGGTAAGCTACTTCAGTCGGGTGTCACTCACTTGTTTAGGTTGCGAGCCCACGTCTACCACTGGACTTCGGCCAAGCTCTGGGTGCGTTCTCCAAGGGCTTGGTCGAAGTCGGTTCCCTGCGGCTGATCCCAAACTCAGGCTCGCCTCGTTGAATCGTCACCGGATTCACCATCCTCAGCCTGTGATCTTCTTCGCGTTCGCGTCCCAGCAGGCGGGTGTTCCGTTGAAATACGAGTAGTTGGCCATGTGGATGGCGATGGCAGCAAGGTAGCGCGGACCTTGCAGTTCAAAGGTCCGCGCTACACCTGCTGAGGCATCCCGAGAAGGTTTGCGGCGGAAGTCGCCTTGGCGTATATTATTATAGAGGTAAGGCTACGACAAGAAGAATCCTATGACGATCACTCTACCGCTAGAGCCGCACAAGGAGGCCAAGCTAATTGCCGTCGCGGAGTCAAAGGGTTTGACGGCCAACGAGCTGGTGAGCCAAGCGATCGACAAAATCATCGCCGAGGAGCCCCAGGCCGCTTTCCACAATCAACCGACGCTTTCCCTGCGAGGACTGCTCGCCAGGTACGGCAATGCGCCATCCGCCGAGGAGATCGATCAAAACCGCGCAGAGATGTTTCGTGACTTCCCGCGCTCCGATTTCTGATGATCGTCGCCATCGCCGATACTCACGCGGCAATTTGGTACCTGTACTCCGATT
>JASHYZ010000696.1 GCA_030042795.1 Terriglobia bacterium
GGGGGGGGGGCTGCTATACACTGAACATCGCGTCGTCTTTCACATCATGTTTTCGTCCTCAGGGGGGACTTATGATGAAGCGACTCGCCGGATTTATTTGCTTCTCGATAGTGGCTTGCTGTGTGTGGCTAACGCGGGTGCTGGCGCAAACGCCTGGTGGCGGCGTGGTCATCAACGGGGCGAGCCCGTGGGTTGATGTGCTGGCGTATGGGGCTAAGTGCGATGGCCAGACGGACGACACCGCAGCCATCCAGACTCTCCTGAATAATTTCAACACAGCGGGCTACGGCCGCATGTTCGTGCCGTATACAGGAAACCCATGCGTTATCATGGGCTACAGTGCCACGTTTACCGGTCAGATAAGCTCGGCCGGACAGATCAGCAACCTTAGCCTTACGCTCCCTAGCTGGGTCGCGGTAGGTGCGCCGGTGGTTGTTTATAACACCGCAGGAGGCTGCACCGGCACATCGAATGACCCGCAGACCAACTCCTGTAACGGCGTGTGGCTGATCAGCGCCATCAACAGCAGCACGAGCATTTCCCTGTATATGCCGGGAATCGGCCTGCCTTCGAGCACTGGCGGCGGCTCGGTTAGTATCGGCCTCTGGACTAGCGGTATTGTTTCGATCGAGGGCGAGTGCACCACCCGGTTCTCCTCTTCCGGCGACTGTTCAGGGTTGGCGACCCCTGCCGGTGGCTCCCCGATCTACCTGGTAAGCTCGGTCCCCGTCGTGAACACAAGCGCGACCAATGCGTTGTCATTGCGCAATCTGAGCCTAAAGGACGGTGGCACGAGCGCTAACGTCGGTAAGGCCTTCGGCGGCGTCTATATGGAACAACCGAACGGCTTCGAGATATCCGGAAACAATTTTCAGAATTTCACTGCAAGCTCCAATACCGCTCTCGGAGCTGGAGCGGCGATTACCCTGGACGGCTTCACGCAAACATCTGCTGCGGCGAACAGCTACGTTCAAAACGGTTTCGTCGTCAACAACAAGATGTTTAACGACAAATTTGGTGTAACCTTCCGCTTTTTGGTAACCGGGAACACCTTCTTAATGAACCACGCCACCTGCTATTCGCCCTCGAGCAGCATCGCGAACCAAATAATCAGCGGCTCCATCGGATTCGATGGCGGCTATACGTGGGTAGGGGCGAACAAGCCGAGCTTCAATACCGGAGGCGAAAATACTTGGCTCGGAAACCAGGTGGAAGGATGCCAGATAGGCTACGCAGTGGACGATCAGAATTTTGATCGGATCTGGTCTAAGGCAGAAATAGTCGGCGGCAACGTAACCGCCGGCGCTCCCGTTGGAAACGCTCTGGCCTTCTCAGTGCTCGGTAGCTCCGACATTACGCTCGGGGTTCAGTCAAAAAGCTACTGCGTCGGCTGGCATGAGGACATCAACAGTTCCTACGTTAACGTCCAGAACCCGCAGATGTCGCCACCTGGGGGCTCCCAGGGGTGCGGCACGATCAGTGCGGATGGCGGGAGCTACACGTATGCAGCGGACGTTGTGGATTCCACCCTCACCGCCTCCACGGCAATCACTACGACGTCCGTCATAGGCTTGCTCGATCCAGTCGTTGCGGCGACCTGGGGTGGGACCCAGCCGCCGACATTCGCGAACGATTATGATCCTATAATAAACTCATACATTAACACGATCACGACGGCGGGAAACTACCCGGCGACGCTAACGGACCAGTATATCGTTTGCAACCCACCGTCGGGTACGGTAACGATTACTCTTCCGATAACATCGCCGCTCCAGGTCATGGGTAAACAGTATAGAATTAAGAATGTCGGGACGACCGGGCCCTGTATGGTAACGGTGCAGGGCGGCGGCACTATCGACAACCTGACTCAGTTCCCGCTCAACCAGTGGCAGGCAATCACAGTGGTTTACAACGGATCCGAGTACTACACGTTTTAGGGAGCTGTCATGGGCGCACCCGTTCGAATTTCGGTCACACAGAACATCCCGTTTCAGCACTTGGCTCAAGTAACCTCGGTAGTCGGGCCGGCTGTAAACAGCGCCCCTGTGGGACTTGGCAGTTCTCTGTTCTTGCAGCGGTTGTTTGTGCCGGGCATGATGGTGCTGTCGGAAATCGACCTCGCCTTAGGTTTATCGTTCCCTGGTACGTCGCTCGGCGCTGGAGCAATGTACCGGAGCGTCGTCATATATTCCTTCAGCAACAGCACTCTGTTAGCGTCGCTAACAAGCACCACGGGGTCGAGCTTCTGGCTCACCGGCGCGGCTGGAGTCGGATCATCGGCAACGCAGTTTCAGGCCGGCTGGGCTGGGTCAGTTATTGCCGCGTTCACACTGCCCAACGCTGTGACGCTGGCGCCCGGGGAATATGTCATCGGCAACATGCTTGAATTCAGCCAGCTCACGAGCGCGTGGACGGTGTCGCTATTTGGGGCGTCTGCGGCGGCCATCACCTCGTCTGGCGCGTCAGTTCTATCCTCGGCTGGGCTGGCCTCAGGCATCGTCATTACGAACACGAGCATGAGTTTGGCCTCGGCCGCGATCACAGCTTTTTCCGCCGCTCCCACAGCCGTTAGCGTCGTACCCACTGCGGGCTTGGTGACGGGCTCAGCATTCACGTCTTCCGCCGCAACTGCTGTCCTGGAAGGCGCGAACACAGTCCAGAAGATCGTTGGCGAGGCCGGAGCCACATTCATCACAACCCTGTCTCTGGGGACTCAGATCGTTTCGTTTGCATCCCAGACAGTGCTGAACGCGGCTGTGGTCGCCCAGGCAATTGGCGGGGGCGGTTTGGTATCCGGTTACTTTGTCAGCACCTCCAGCTCGGTGAGCGCTATCGGCAACGCCGGCACCGGAGGCTCAGCCTTCCTAAGCACGCTGGGGATGACGACGGGCTCTGTACTCACGAGTGCGACCTTCGTACCGGCGGCCACAGGCGTGGGGCTCTCGAGCCTTCCCAATTTCGCCTACTTCGGAAACATCATCGGTTCGCTCCCCACGTTCCCGTCGGCATTCGTTGCCGGCATCTACTCCACTAACTCACCGCCGGCATCGCTTACTCTGACAACCGGTGCAGGTCTAACCACGAACTGGGGATCGGGGGGATTCGTTCAGCCGTGGTTCTGTTTGATTGGGGAGTAGAGATGGGCCGAGAGCATCGGGAGACATCTATGGAGGGTAAAATGCTTTCTACTGTTTATCTCAATAGCGTGCCACTGCGGGCAGCGAATGTCGCGCTGGCCTGCGTCGTTGTTCTTTTGCTCACGGTCACCACCACCTCACGCGCGCAAGCACAAAGCTATAGCGTTGTTTACTCATTTCAATGTAGCCCTAATGACGGGACAGCCCCTTCGGGTGACCTGATCGCCGACAGTGCTGGTAATCTGTATGGCACGACGGAGGCCGGCGGGAGCTCCGGCGATGGAACGGTGTTTGAAGTCTCTTCCACCGGCACGGAGACTGTGCTGTACAGCTTCGCTGGCTCCACAACCGACGGCGCCCGGCCATTCGGCGCCCTCGTGCGAGACCCGGCTGGTAACCTCTACGGAACCACCACAAGTGGAGGCCGCTACGGCCTCGGGATAGTCTTTGAGATCTCCCCAACCGGCGTGGAAACCGTGCTGCACGATTTCACAGGCAGGAAAGACGAAGGGTACCCGGGCAAAAACCTGCTTTTGGATAGCAACGGTAACTTGTACGGAACCACGCAAGGCCTCGGCGCGGACGGAACGGTTTTCAAGTTGACTCCCACCGGCCAAATTACCGAGCTGCACACCTTTCCAGGGTTCCCAGGCGACGGCGAGAATCCCGTGGCCGGCGTAATTCCGGGTAGCGCAAGCAACCTTTACGGTACTACTTTCGGC
>JASHYZ010000697.1 GCA_030042795.1 Terriglobia bacterium
CGAAGATTGCAGCGGCGCTCGGCAACAAAGCCGATAGTGAGCGCTTCAGCGCGGAATACGAACGCATGAAGCAGCGTGTTCGAGAGCGATTGTGGAATGACGCGGACGGCATTTATGAAAATCGCTCTTGGGACGGCCGCTTTTCGAAGCACCTGTCGCCCACGAATTTCTATCCGATGTTTGCAGGCATCGCCACAACCGGTCAGGCGGAACGCATGGTGAAGGAACACCTACTGAATCCGACGGAATTCTGGGGTACGTACGTGGCGCCCACAATCGCGCGAAATGATCCGGCGTTCAAAGACCAGTTCTATTGGCGCGGCGATATCTGGGGACCTACCAATTACATGCTTTATGAAGGAATCGACCGCTATCAATTCGATCAGGTGGCGCTCGAATATGCCCAAAAGAACTACGCTCTCTTCATGGACGACTGGAAGCAAAATCAGCACGACAATGAGCAATACCATTCCTGGGGCGGCAACGGCGGCGGCGATACGCACTACACCTGGGGCGCTCTACTCTGCCTCGTAGCCCTGGACCAGTACATCGACGAGAACCCATGGGACGGGTTGCGTTTTGGCGCACTGAACCCGCCGCAAGAGGGGACGTTTCGAGGCGCGGTTTGGGAAAACCACCACTACGACGTCACCATCGGTCCTCGTCTCACCGCGCTTGCACGCGACGGTAAGAATCGGTTCGAGGCGGATGCCGGTGTGGTGGTGCGGAAGTACGAGGTTGCTCCCGCACGTCTCTCTTTCACCATCGACACAACCGCGAGAGTCAAAGTGACTACAAAAGAGTTCGATTCCGGCACGCTGAGTCTTCGCGTTGACGGCGCTCCAGTGGGTTCAATCGGTGTCACGGATAATCGTGCTACTTTTGAAGTGCCGGCAGGAACGCATGCTATCGAGCTGACGCGATGAAGCGCGCCGAGAACGCCAGGGAGTTGCTGTTCAGAGAGGGCCGGCAGTTATATTGACGTGATGCAGAAGCGAGTCCGATTTCTTCCGCTTCTTGTGGCTTGTTCCCCGGCTCAGCGGCGCGCTTGGACGGCGGCCATTTCGGCGGGAAGAATGCTGACCTGTGCGATCTGCTGGTCAGTCCGGGCGATAAGCCGCGACCAGATGGTGTCCGGATGAGGATCGAACACCGCGCCCGCGCTGGCTTCGAAAATCCACCAGCCGCCTAGTCTTACTTCATTCTCCAGTTGCCCTACGTCCCACCCGGCGTAACCGACATAAACCCGCAGATCGCCGGGTCCCGAACTCGCCGCCAGAGCTCTCTCCAAAGGCGCCTTGCTGGAGAGCAGATAAACCTCGCTGAGCACCGAGGCGCCGTCATCAGGCTTCTTCTGCGACCGGAGCAGTGCAAACACGGCGTCGAGTTCGACGGGCCCGCCCAGATAAATCGGATCAGAGCCGCGCTTTGCCGTTTCCACACCTTTGAGGACTTCGGATAGAGAAGCTTGGGTGCGGCGATTGATGATGAGTCCGAGTACCCCTTCTTTGTCGTACTGGATCAACAGCACTACGGACTCGGCAAAGTTGGGATCAGAGAGGCCCCGGGCTGAAACCAGGAGCTTGCCCACGCCGAGGTCCCCGATTTCAGTTGACTGGCCCTGCGCGATAAGTGAGGTGAGAATCGCCGTGCAGAGCACTGCCCCCGCAACCGCAATGGGACTACGCGACCTTTGCATTTCCTCAGTATGTGCCTTTCACCACGAAATGAACAGATGCCGTCCAACGCCACCAACGCCAACGCGGTAGTCCGCTAATTGTGCGCTGCTGACCCCTCACGGGGCCGGGATTGGTGCTCGTCGGCGTGATCGTAATGCGAATGAGATTGTGTTGGCCTAGGAGATTAGGTTAACGCGCATGGGCAACGCCTAGGGCGAGCCAGAGCGCGTGAAAAATGTAGCCCTGAAAGGGCGTGCTCGGCAGGCACTTTAGTTTTATCTGAAGCGCCTGCCGAGCGTAGCGGAAGTGCCCCACAGGCGCTCTTCGGCACGGCTCCAGCCGCGCCCTTCACGCTGCAAACGGTCTATATAGCTTCTCTCCCCTGGAAAAGGTGGGGCGCACTGCGCTGCGTGACGGGTACTACAGCTCTCGTCTGCTTGGCGGCCGCGCGATGTAAGGCTCCCGGCCCCGCCTGTTACAATCAAGTGGCGCTATGGAAATCGAATGGGTGAGGAAATTCTGTCTCTCCCTACCTCACACCACCGAACAGGTGCAGTGGGGTTCTGACTTGCTGTTCAAAGTTGGCGGCAGGATGTACGCCGTGCTGCCCCTTGAGCCCGCTCAACTTTGGCTCAGCTTCAAGTGCACGGACGAGGAGTTTTCCAGTCTCGTCGACCAGCCGGGCATTATTCCAGCGCCCTATCTGGCCCGCGCCAAGTGGGTGGCACTTGAGACCGAGCAGGCCCTGCGTCCCAGCGAGATCAAGCGGCTGCTGCGCCAGTCGTACGATGTTGTGTTCAGCAAGCTCCCTAAGAAGACTCGTGAGGCGCTGCGCGCCGCACGGTAACGATGCGCTTGCTCGCGGCCATCCTCGTCGTGTCGCGGTTTGAGCGGGCACGGCCAGCAAGCTGGCCTGAAGAAAGCGGTAGCAAGCTACCGCACTCCAGAGCGGCGCTTTCATCCTGCTCCAAAGCTTGGCCTCAGGAGAGCGCTAGAGCGCGATTGGCCTCACAGCCCAATTCATTGGCTCACCGGGCCGGGAGCCAGCCTTGCTTTCCGACTCAACTAGGCTCACTCTGAGGTCAAGGAGGGTTCCACTGAGTGGAAAACTATCGGCCAAGCGGTCAGGATTCGAGGCAGGCGCTCGGCGGGGTACGAAGGCGCCACCTATCGGGTATCGTCGTGGTGGCAGCCGCCTGTTTAAGCACGAGGGCCGTGCACGCTAGGGAATTCAGGTTCCCTGCCAGCGAGGCAAGAGCCGGTCCGGCGAGTGAAGCAGGCACCCGAAGCTCGTTTTATCTAACCATGCGAGACGGCGTGAGGATCGCAGTTGACCTTAATCTGCCTCTGGGCCTCAAACCTGGCGGCAAGATCCCGGCGCTGCTGCGCCAGACGCGCTACTACCGCTCGTTCGACCTGGGGTGGAGATTGCGATTTTTCACTCGGAACTGGCCTTCGCAAAAGAAGCTATTCCTCGCTCACGGCTATGCGTGGGTGGACGTGGACGTGAGAGGAACAGGCGCTTCGTTCGGGCGATGGCTCTACCCCTGGTCGCCCGATGAGGTTCGCGACGGGGCTGAGGTTGTGGACTGGATTGTTCGGCAGCCCTGGTCCAACGGAAAGGTAGGCGCAATTGGAAGCTCCTACGACGGCGGCTCGGCGGAGCTTCTGCTTCTGAACCGGCATCCGGCCGTGAAGGCCGTCGCGCCCGAGTTCACTTTCTTCGACGCTTACAGCGATCTCGCTTTTCCGGGAGGCATCTGGCTTCAATCGTTCACGACGGCGTGGCAGAAACTGGATCGCGCCCTCGATATCGATTACGTGCAGAGCTTCACCCCCTTGATGCCGCGGATGGTCCGCGCTTCGTATCACGGCGTGCGGCCCGTGGACGCCGATGTTGGCGGCGCTCTGTTGGGACAGGCAATCCAGGAACACCAGCGCAATCTTGACGTGGCAGCGATGGCCCAGGCCATCACCTATCGCGACGATGCGCCATGGCCGCCCGGCGTCAGCCTTGACGCCTTCAGCCCATCTTTGCACGCTTCGGAAATCAGCGCTTCGGGAGCCGCCATCTACCTGGTGGAGGGATGGCTTGACGCCGGCCTGCCGCAAGCCGCTTTGAACGCCTTTCAGACTTTGAAGAACCCAATGAACGTTATCATCGGACCGTGGGGCCACGGTAGCTTCCTGGACGGAGCGCTGCCCGGGCATTCGCGAAATTCCGCTGTCGATCCTGGCGCCCGGTTGCTGCGCTTCTTTGACTTCTACCTCAAGGGCGCAGGTCAGCCGCTGTCTACGGCACCGATCACCTATTTCACCATGGTGGCGAACCGTTGGAACACCGCAAATCACTGGCCTCCGCCAG
>JASHYZ010000066.1 GCA_030042795.1 Terriglobia bacterium
GAAATAAGACCAGCCGGTGGAGACGATAACCATCTCCGGGAACTCCGCCTTTAGGTCCCTCGCGGCAAGCACCAACCGTGCGGCTCCCGCAAGTGGATCCTCGGGAGGCAGATAAGCGTCACAGGGAGGGAACAAAGCCGGACGCTGCAAATGGGCGCTGTAGTACGGGCTGCCAGCGGTGACGTTCACCAGGCGCACTCCCAGATCCCGCAGCAGTCGCAACACACGCCTGGCCTCCGAGAGAGCGCCCTTGATGGGATTTTGAGCGTCGATGCCGAAGCCCCACGTGTAAGGGGTGCCGTGGTGCGCCGGAACGCCTATTCCTGCGAGCGGATCGCTCATGAAAGGTACGGAGTCATAAGTACTGAGTCGAACTCCAATGCCGAGCCCAGGCGCCGAGGCTCTCACGGCGGTGATTAATTCCCGCAGAAGGCGGGTGCGGTTCTCGAAACTGCCGCCATAACGGCCGGGACGATGATGCGCGCCCAGAAACTCATGAGCCAGATAGCCGTGGCAGTGTTTAAGATCGACAAAATCAAAACCGCACTCCCCCGCCAGTCGCGCCGCATCTGCAAAGGCCCGCACAATGCTTTCCACCGCACAATCGGAAAGTGGCTCACATTCGGCGGCCGCAGGGTACCTGGCGTCGAGAATGGGATGGTGATAGGCAATCACCGGCTCCAGCCGGGCCTTTTCGTTGGGACGGCAGAAGCGTCCCGAGTGGGTCAGTTGCAGGCCGATGACGAAATCATCAGCGGCGCCGAACCGCCGGCGATGAGCTTCCACCACCTCCGCCCGCAGTGACGCGAGAGCTCGGGCTGTGGAATCATTCAGCACCAACTGATTGGGATTTGCCCGCGCCTCAGGCAGCACCGCGACAGCCTCGCAGCCCCACATCAGCTTGGCGCCACCGGTCGCCATGCGCAGCCAGCGCCGCCGAGTGAGTTCCGAAGGGCGTCCGTCCGGCTCTCCATCCCAACCCTCCATGGGCTGGGCGGCAAAGCGATTGCCGGCAGTGCGGCTGTTCCCTTTCCCGTCCGGCCCCGGCAATTCTACCGACTGCGCCAGAGGCGAGACTGGGGCCGGTAGGATTTCATCATCCGCGGGAATTGGGTATCCAAGCGCTTCGAGATGGTCCGCCACCGCGCGCGCGGTTCGGAAGCTGGCGATTCGGGGATACGACATTCCGGGCATGTCTAACTCAATCTAATGCGGCTTCAACCGGCCAATTCAAATTCGGGCGTCGGCTTAGCACTGCGTCGCGTTGCCACGTCCATTTGGGCGAAAACTTCAAAAAAGGTGCGCATTTCGTTGTAATCTTTTGTTGATACAGTGAGTTACAAAATTGAGTTCGCCCCCCTCGAAAGTTTCGAAATTAGCCCACTTTTTGAGGCCTAAATCATTGTTCCTAAAAACCTTAAGCTCGTTGAGTTCGTTTTCTGTCGCCAAGCCACCGTATTGTGGTCCCAAGGTGAGGATTCTTTCGAGCTGAATGAGCTAATAAATTTATCTTTTAACAATTTACGGCTTTTAGCGTCCAAGCCTTTTATTTTCAGTGATCCATCGGCTTTGATCTTCATGGGAAAACTTTGTTAGCCACGGCCATACAGAGATTCCAATGCAGACACGCCGACAGCGGGCTCTATGCCAGCGCAAGAGTCGCCGGTTTGTCCGATGGTCTGACAGTCTTTGCTGCGGGAGAATGGAGTCTTGGGGTGGAGGCATATGAGACCTCATTAGCGCCCGCTCAGCAGGCGCCACCCCGCCTCCCAAGGTAGCCTGAAGGCGCTCAACTGCGAAAGTTCAAGTATACCACGGCGCATAGCCTCGTCCACCGATCATTGTTGATGGGCGATGGGCTGATGAACAGATAAGCTGCGTCACGACACGAGGCGCAGATCAACCGGGCGATGCAGCCGAACGCCCAATGCGCGGAGCACCTCGTTCATTCGGCCCACCCGGATAAACGATGATAATCGGTTGCCTCGTAACGCTGGATCTGCTGCGGATTCAGGCCAAGCTTCGCCGCCAACTCTTCCGCGTCAGACCAGCCGCGATCCGCACCCGGATCAGCGTCCTGGGCAACTCGTCGAGAGAACCCGTTGACACGGTCTTTCGCTTGCCGGACCGCAAGGCGGTGTACTCTTCAAGCTCTTCGCGCAGATCAGCGAGATGACTCTTAAGCGCGTCCATCTTAGCCTTTCGCAGGGCCGGATGGACGTTGGGACGGGGTGAAGCGGCCGCTTCTTTGACCGCCCTCTCGAATTTTTCTGCCTGTGCTTTGGTGATGCAGTACTGCCGGTCATTCTTGATCATTGCCTGGCTGCTTCGTAAGCCGGAAACTCAGCCGGCCTCAGGATATCAATAGACCCAAACCGTCCAAGTACTAGCAGGTCCTTGTCACCTGTCACTATGCACGCCGCCCCGCTTGCGACCGCTGTTCCCAGAACAACATCATCGTTTGCATCCCTCGAAACCGGACTCGGGAGCTCTGCAGGAACGACTACGTCCATCCTCGAACGCAGCAAGGTGGCAGCGTCTTCGGCCTGCTGCTTGTTAACGCCGAATTTCTCCACCAGGGTGTCGCGAAACTCATTCAGGATGAACTCAGAGGTGAGCAAGTCGTGCCGGCGAATGCAGTGATCCACCAGATCTCGACAGACGCCGCGGGTTACGAACGAGGCGATGAGGACGTTCGTGTCGAGGACGATCCTCATGAGACGCGATCAAATACGTCCTGATCGGTTCGGATCCCGATAGCCGCCGCCTGGCTTGTCATGGAGTCGCGCAGCAGTCGCAGGCGGCGGAAGAACAGGTATTCCTTGATCGCGTCCGACACCACCTGGCTCGCCGGGAGACCTTCTTGGCGCGTAACATCATCGAGAGCGGCTTCAATATCTTTGGGAAGCGTGAGCGTGACCCTTTTCGACATGATCGACTCCAGACTGCTTCACAGGATTTCAACCTGATAGTAACACGTGCCCCGAATTACTCGGCAACCGGCAGCTATAGTTCGGCTACCAGTGTTTCAGGCAGCCCGGAAGATTTCGTACAACTTGGTTGTGCGCCAGCCACTCCCGCCAGCACGGTGGAAATTAGCCCGTGCCGGGGTGTAAGATTTCGCTGCTGTATGTACAAGGTTGGGAAAGGGCTTCTCAATGATGCTGCAGTCGACACTTGTGTCGCTATATGGCGAGAAACCAGAAAGCCTCGGTACTTTGATCACAAAGTGCCAGGAATTGGTGCTAAGGAGAGCGGGTAAGGCGTTCACACCGTACGAGACTCGGCAGATCCACGCGACAATATTTGGCCTCGAGCGAAAGGTAGGTTCCGAGAATCTTAACCTGAATTTCTGGAGGTGCCGCGGTCGTGAGGTCCGAATGGACTTCGACGGCTTGGCGCGACCTGAGGACGCAGTGGAGTGCTCCTTATCGCTGCGAGTCGAATCATCGGCGCACTACGCGAAAGCCGTAGTCAGCGTACTCGAAGGATGGTGGAATGCTGGAACGGGCCGAGCATCGGCTTACTTTGATTTGGTGGCGCCAGGAGCCGCCGCGGGAGGCGCGCCGCTCACCGGTTTCTGGTCCCTGAGGGTTACGCTCGGGTGATTGGGCGTAGTAGTTGCGGCCAAACCAATCAGCGCACCATTCATGGATGTTCTCCGAGACGTTATAGAGTCCATACGGATTGGGCGTGCTCCCGCCGGCGCGCCCAGCGAGCACGGGTCCGTGAAGCTCGCCGCTCCAGCGCGCCACGTAGTCTGGCCATTCGCACGGGGCCTCGTTGCCCCAGGGATACACAAGGCCTTCGCGCCCACCGCGCGCCGCCCGTTCCCACTCAGCCTCCGAAGGGAGACTGTAACGCCGTCCTGAGAGCGCCGAGAGCCACTCGCAATACTTGACGGCATCAAACCAGCTCACCGCCACCACCGGTTGGTCAGGATCATTGAAGTCTGTGCCATTCCAATGCTTCGGTGCACGGAGTCCCGTGGATTCGAGAAAAGCCTTGTAATCGCGATTGCGAACCTGGAATGCCGCCATTTCGAAGGCATCTACCCAGACACGGTGAACGGGCCGCTCTTCGTCCTGTCCCTGGTCGCTGCCCATCAGAAAATAGCCCGCCGGGACCGGCACGCAGTGCGGTTCCTCGACCACCATCGGATTGACCGTTGTCGCTATGTTTTATGACCCTCTCGAAGTGGAGGCCGGGGCTTGCCGGGCGCAGCGCTTATCTACCCGGTGCCACCCTGTGCTGCGTAGTAGCCCCGGCTTACGTAAAGTTTCACGCCGGGCCGGTCACAATGGACACGCAGGGCGTGGTAGCGGCCGTCGTGAGCGGCACTCGGTGGAATGAAGCCGAGGGTATAGGAGTAGTCGAGCGCCATACGAACGCCATCGAGCTGGGCCTCCAGCATTTTGCGGCTGTGAGCCAGAAAGAACAAGCCGCCGGTTTGGCCGGCGAAGTACTGTGCAAAGCGAACGTCTCCGAACGGCGGCTGGCCAACGCGGTCCACCCAGGGAAGTACGGTGTATACCGTGATTCCGGTGTGTTCCACGCGTTCGAGCGTTTGAAGCTGGTTGTGAAAGCTGGAATTGTCCGGTGAGTCCGAGACCACCAGCAGCACTCTGCGTCCGGGCTGGCCACTGAAGCGCTCCTCGCAAAGAGTGAAGATGGAATCGTATAAGGCTGTCATTCCTTTGGGATCGCTGGTAAAGACCTGCCGAAGTGCGCCGTCAAGCGTCTGAAGATTGTCCGTAAACTCCGCGTGGAGCTGCGCCTTCTCGACAAAGGTGGCCACGAAGGCTTCGTCACCTGCGCGCAGCACCTTGTGCAGCAGCTCGGAATAGGGGTGCCAATCGGCCGGATCAGGTTCATACAGGCGGCTGCGGCTGGTCTCAATCAGGATGCCGAGCGCCAGCGGCTCCCGTGACGGGGCGGAGAAATACGCCAAGTTCTGCGCCCGGCCTTCGTCGAACACCTGAAAGTCATCGGCTTTGAGATCGAGTACCAGCTTCCTTCGCGGCCCCTCGGCCAGCGCCCATAGCTTCACCATCCCGCCGTCGGCGGTCGTGGAACCCCGCTCTCTCACTGCGGGGGGTGTAGTTTGGCGGGAGGAGAAGCCGGCAGTCGCGCTGGTGCAGACCGTCAGCGCCCCGAGTAGCGCAACGAGAACCGG
>JASHYZ010000067.1 GCA_030042795.1 Terriglobia bacterium
CCTCAACATCATCCGCGAGGCTGAGCGCGCGGGGCTGCTGTCGCCGGGCAAGGTTTTGGTGGATTCCACCTCCGGCAACACGGGCATCGCCTATGCCATGATCTGTGCCGCCCGCGGCTACCGGCTGAAGCTGTTTATGCCGTCCAACGTGAGCTTGGAACGCAAGCGCATCCTGCACGCTTACGGAGCTGAAGTGGTCTATACGGACCCGATGGAGGGCTCCGATGGCGCCATCCGGCAGGTAAGGGACTGGGCGCAAAACCATCGCGATGAGTGCTTTTACGCCAACCAATACGATAATCCCGCGAATTGGCAGGCGCATTACAACTCCACGGGCCCGGAAATTTTCGCGCAAACAGCCGGCCGTGTGACCCATTTTGTGGCCGGGCTCGGCACCAGCGGTACTTTCATGGGCACCACCCGGCGGCTGAAGGAGCTAAATCCTGCCATCCGTTGTGTTTCGGTGCAGCCGGATTCGCCTTTTCACGGGCTGGAAGGACTCAAGCACATGCCGAGTGCCATCCGGCCAGGTATTTACGACGCCTCGCTGGCGGACGAGAACATGACGGTGACCACCGAGGAGGCCTACGCAATGACCTTGCGCTTGGCGCGCGAGGAGGGTCTGCTGATGGGGATATCGAGCGGAGTGGCTTTGGCGGCTGCTCTGCGGCTAGCCAAGCGGATTGGCGAGGGCGTGATCGTAACGATTTTCTGCGACAGTGGCGATAAGTACCTGAGTGAACGGTTTTGGGATCAGGGGAGTGAGAATGGCATGCTAAGTGCCGGTCATTAGGCATGGGCAGTAAGCGTGGTTACCCCCCCACCCCATATAGTCCAAAGCCAAGAGGTTATTTAGAATCAACAGATAAGTTGGTTTGGGGACTCGCGCCAAAGCCAAGAAGTTATGTGCTGGCAACAATATGGGTGGCTTTGTGTAAATTTTACACAAAGCCAACTCTTGGCGACACCAAGGTTGTTTAACATATAGTAAATTAGCTGTTCCGAGCGCAGCGAAGAATCCCGGTATTTGGCTTGTGGTGAAAGGGAGATTCTGATGGATGGTTCCAAACGGTTTGAAGGCATAACCCCGGAAATCCTCGACCGGCTCAAGCAAGGATTGCTACAGAAGGGAATCAAGCCGTTCGAGGGCGACAGCGGAACGATCGAAGCGATGGGCGTGAAGCTTTCGGTGGATTATCATTCCGCGGAGCAGGCCTTGGATATCCGCATTCTCGAAAAGCCGGCGTTCATTCCTGAATCGCTGGTGTGGGCGCAGGTGGAAGGACCGATAAAGAACTAAACTGTGGCACGGCCACTCTTGGCTGTGCATGGGTGAAACGGCCTCAATCTTGTTAGGTGCCTGATTTAGACCCCCGCTTCCGCTGGGGTGACGTCGGAGCACATGCAGTCCCTAACCAGCACCGTCATTCCCGCGAAGCTTGTCCCCGCGAAGGCGGGGAGCGGGAATCCATCGGCTTTCAGCACACTCTGGAGCGCGAGGCCGCCAAGCAAACATGGCACTAAAGCTCGAGGCTGAACTAACCGGAGCTATCCATCGTCACGCCGAGGCTGATTATCCGGCGGAGTGCTGCGGCATTCTGTTGGGACATGCCGATGGCGATTGGAAGCAAGTCACGGAGGTGGCCGCGCTCGCGAATCTCCGGCATGATCCGGCACGAGCGCAGGAATTGCTGCCGCTTGATGATCCGGGCCGCGAGACGGAGCGCAACCGTTTCCTGATTGATCCTCGGGAGCAGCTTCGCGCTGAGAAGGACGCGCGGGCGCGAGGGTTGGATGTGCTTGGATACTATCACTCTCATCCCGACCATCCGGCGCGGCCTTCGGTGTATGACCGGGACCACGCTTGGCCGTGGTATTCTTACGTTATCGTCGCAGTTGAGGCGGGAAAGGCGAGAGACACCACGTCGTGGGTGCTGAGGGACGACCGCTCCGCCTTCGAGCCCGAGATTTTGGAGTAAGGGCGGACCCTTGGGTTGGCCTTGGCCGGAGCAAGCCCCGGCCGCGACACCTGGGCTCGAAAGGCGAATGCTTTGAGAAGTAAGCTCGGGTGGCCCGAGCTAAGCGGCATTCGGCAA
This sequence comes from Terriglobia bacterium, assembly GCA_030042795.1. The sequence goes on from JASHYZ010000067.1 coordinate 2,097, forward strand.
TAAGGAGAAGGCATGGCAGTCAAAGTAATGATTCCCACCCCGTTGCGTCAGTACGCCGGGAAGCAAGATTCGATTGAGTTAGAGGCGAGCACTGTAGGCGAAGCCCTGGCGGGGCTTACCTCACAGTATGCTGAGCTCCGGCGCCACCTGTACAACGACGACGGCAAGATTCGCAGTTTTGTGAATATCTATCTCAATGACGAAGACATTCGTTATCTTAGCAAGGAGCAAACGCCGCTCAACGATCGGGATGTCCTCAGCATCGTGCCTTCCATCGCGGGCGGAATGATGCTTGAGGCCCGCGCCGGATGCGGCCCATCGGCGGCACCTCTCCCTCCCGCTGCCCTCCGTTGTATCTGTAGGTAGCCCGGACTCGGCCTCCTGAGTCTGGGTGAGGCTTGAGCGTCAGTCAGAGTTGCCTACATATCTAGCTTATAACGGAGAGAGACTTATGATTGAAACCTCGACAGCCGAAGCGGTTACGCTTTCCAAGGACGAAGTCCTACGCTATAGCCGGCACCTGATCATGCCCGAGGTGGGCATGGAAGGGCAGATCAAGCTGAAGCAGGCCAGGGTGCTGCTGATCGGCGCCGGCGGCCTGGGATCTCCACTGGCGTTGTATCTGGCCGCGGCGGGCGTGGGCAAGATGGGCATGGTCGATTTCGACGTCGTCGATTTCACCAACTTGCAGCGCCAGATTGTGCACGGCACTTCGGACGTGGGCCGCTCGAAGCTCGATTCCGCGGCAGACACAATCCGTGAAATCAACCCCTACGTGGAACTGGTGCCGCATCACGCGCGGCTAACGTCCGACAACGCGCTTGATATCTTTGCGGACTACGACATCGTAGCCGATGGCACGGACAACTTCGCCACCCGCTATCTCGTGAACGATGCCTGTGTGCTGACGGGGAAGCCAAACGTTTACGGCAGCATCTTCCGCTTCGAAGGACAGGCCTCTGTATTCGCGACCCGCGAGGGCCCGTGCTATCGGTGCCTCTATCCCGAGCCGCCTCCGCCGGGATTGGTTCCGAGCTGCGCCGAAGGCGGCGTGCTGGGGGTGCTGCCCGGAATTGTGGGCTGCATCCAGGCGCTCGAAACCATCAAACTGATTATCGGCAAGGGTGAGCCGCTGATCGGCCGGCTGCTGCTGTTTGACGCGCTCCAACTGCGCTTCCGCGAGCTGAAGCTGCGCAAGAATCCCGACTGCCCAGCGTGCGGGACTCATCCCACGATTGACCATCTGATCGACTACGACGAGTTCTGCGGAATTCGCGGACAGGAGGCTGCTGAGCCCGTGAACGGAATACCCGAAATCACCCCGATTGAGCTAAAGCGCATGATGGACGAAGGCCGGCCATTTCAGTTGGTGGACGTGCGCGAGCCGCACGAGTTTGACATCTGCCGCATTCCGGGCTCGATATTGATTCCGCTAGGAGAGGTGCCGGCTCGTATGAACGAGTTGGACGCGGCGGAGGAGATCGTGGTGCATTGCCGGTCAGGCATGCGCAGCGCCAAAGCCGTTGACTTTTTGCGGCAGGCGGGCT
>JASHYZ010000068.1 GCA_030042795.1 Terriglobia bacterium
AGGCCGGATCCCATCCCCCAGAAAAGCATTCGGTGGGTGATCAAGGTGATAGAGGTGATCACAAGCGCGGCTTCGAGGCAAACTTCGCCGAGGTCGTAGCGAGCAGCTTGGCGCTCTTCTTCCTCGGCGGCCGCCTCGAAATTCAGGGCTCTGCTTTGGGCGCCCCTAAGTTCTTCTTCGTAACGCTTGATCTCGGCGGCATATTGGGTCTTCACCCGCTCGGCCTGATTAGGATCCTTCACCTGGGCCACGGAGAGGAGGTCGATAAAGAGCTGGTAATTGTGGCGGCGGATGCTGCGGGCCTGGTATTCCGCCCAAGAATCGGCTGCCCGGGTTTGAGCCAGTATCGTACGCGTATGGGCGCGGTGGCCAAGCACTGAGACCGCGGCCACCAGCACCGCGATGACAGACATGGTGAACGTGGCACCCACCAGCCCGGGGTGTTCACGCGCCCGTTCGGCACGCTCGTGAAGTTCTTGGAGGTCTTCGGACAAGTGGTAGCCTCGGGAGTTAAGATTTCGAAGCCTTCAGCAGTCAGTTCCCCGCTATGCGAGTCCCAATCCGAAACGAAGCGCTGAGAAGCTGTGAGAAATTCTGGTCTGTCATGCTGAGCCCGTTCGCTCTTCCGCTGCGAACGGTTCCTTCGCGTTGCTCAGGACAGGCTCTGAGCGGCGCGAAGGAGCTCAGGGTAAACTCCGCGAAGCATCCCTGTATTTCCTTGAAAAAACAAATGCCGAGATCCTTCGCTTCGCTCAGGATGACACGCCACCGTGATTTTTTGACACCTTCTGACGGCTGGATGCCGAAAGCTGGACTGATGGCTGAAAGCCCGCTCCGTCACGCCGCGTCGGACGGACGAGCGCTCCCGTTACTAGCGGCGGGAGCGGTCGCGACGGCGCCCGCTCCGTGACACTTCTTATACTTCTTCCCGCTGCCGCAAGGGCACGGATCATTGCGGCCCACCTTCTCCCGCCGGATCACCTGTTGCGGCTTCTCTGCTGCTCCCGCGCCCATCATCCGCATTTCCTGCTGCTCGCGCCGCTTGCGCCGTTGGTACTCGCGGATAGCCGCCTCTTCTTCGTCCGGCGTGCGCATCAGGAACAGGTAGCGCAGAGTCTCATCCTCAATGCGGTCCATCAGGGCCTCAAACATTTCGTAAGACTCGCGCTTGTATTCCACCAGCGGGTCGCGTTGTCCGTAACCCCGAAGGCCAATGCCCTCCTTGAGGTGGTCCATGGCCAGCAAGTTGTCTTTCCATTGCGCGTCCACCACCTGCAGCAGGATCATGCGCTCGTGAATGCGCATGCGCTCGGATCCCCACACCTGTTCACGCTCCTCATAGCGCTTGAAGACGACCTCTCTCAGCTCGTCACGCAGCACGTCGAGCCGTTTAGGGTCGAGCGTTAACTGGTGTTGGCGCAGGTCCACGCCAAACCGGCCCCAGAACTCCGTCTGCAGGCCCTTCACGTTCCATTCATCCGGCTGCTGATCCTTCGGGCAGAAGGTTTCCACCAGCCAGTCGATTACGCGATTAATGGCCTCCTGGACCCGTTCCTTCTGGTCCGCTCCCTTCAACAGGTCGTCCCGCAAGCCGTAAATGGTCTCGCGCTGTTTGTTCATCACATCGTCGTATTCCAGCAGGTGCTTGCGGGATTCGAAGTTCTGCGCTTCCACGGCCTTCTGCGCGGCCTCGATGCGCTTGGAGATCAGCCGCGACTCGATCGGCACGCCCTCTTCCATGCCGAGCTTATGCATGATGTTGGAGATTCGCTCGCCGGCGAAGATGCGCAGCAGATCGTCTTCAAGCGAAAGGAAGAATCGCGAAGAACCTGGATCGCCTTGCCGTCCGGCGCGGCCCCGAAGCTGATTGTCAATGCGCCGCGATTCATGACGTTCGGTGCCGAGGATGTGCAAGCCGCCCAGGCCGATTACCCGGTCGTGTTCAATGTCGGTGGTGGCCTTGAAGCGCGCCACGAAGTCGGCCCAATTCTCGCGCCACTTGGAGTACGCGTCTACGAAGGCGTCATAGACTTCCGGCGGCGAGCCGGCGGCGGGCCGCTCCGGCGGCTCGGGGTCGATACCTTGTTCGCGATACTTCTCAGGGTTCTTGCGGAACTCCTCCCGCGCCATGAACTCGGGATTGCCTCCCAGCAGGATGTCGGTCCCACGCCCTGCCATATTGGTAGAGACGGTCACCGATCCCACTCGGCCGGCTTGGGCGACAATGAGCGCCTCTTTCTCGTGCTGCTTGGCGTTCAGAACGTTGTGGCGGAGATCTTTTTCTTCCAAGACTTCCACCAATCGCTGGGGTGCACACCGGACATCAGCGAGATAGTCGAGAACGGGCAACGTCTTCTCATCGGCGCTGTTCACGAGCTCAGCCAGGGCGCGCGCGATTGAACCGCCATCGCCGCCGGTGACCTCAGGCTGATGACCAAAATAGTCGCTTTGCCCTTTCTTGAGCAGCGCCTGAAGGAACGCTTTGCTGCTTCCATTCCGTCCTGCGCCGGCGTACGCCCTCTGGGCCAGCAGCTTCTTGGCGGCTGATACATTTGCTCCGGCGGGAATCAGCCATTCAAACGCAGCCCTGTGCTGAGCCGCTAACTGCTGAGCCCACCGCAGCAGCTTCGGGCCTTCCAGTCCCGCAGCCTTGAAGAGCTCCTGCAGTCGATCGGGCAGCAGTCCGCTCTTGCGGAGTTGAGCGCTCAGTTTTTCCGATTTCTCGATGGCAATCGTGCCCACCAGCACAGGCTGGCCGCGAAGGTGATATTCTTTGATCTCTTCGATGACCGCGTTGAACTTCTCACGCTCCGTGCGGTAAACCACGTCGGGATATTCGTGCCGGATCAAGGGCCGGTTGGTGGGCGCCACGATCACTTCCAGCTCATAAATCTTCTCGAACTCGGCGGCTTCGGTTTCGGCGGTTCCCGTCATGCCGGAAAGCTTGTCATACATGCGGAAGTAATTCTGGAAGGTGATCGTCGCCAGCGTCTGGTTCTCGCGCTCGATCTTCACCTGCTCTTTGGCTTCGACGGCTTGGTGCAGTCCGTCGCTCCATCGCCTGCCCGGCATCAAGCGGCCCGTGAACTCGTCTACGATAATCACTTCGCCGTCTTTCACAACATAGTCTTTGTCGCGCTTATAGAGCGTGTGCGCGCGCAAGGCCTGATAGACGTGGTGAGTGTAAGCCACGTTGGCAGGGTCGTACAGGTTTTCCAGCCCCAGCAGCTTTTCGGCTTTTTCGATCCCGCTCTCCAAAAGGCTGGCTGTACGCCGCTTCTCATCAATCTCGTAATCTTCACCTTCTTTCAGGTGAGGAATGACCTTGTCAATGCGGTAGTATTTTTCAGTAGATTCTTCTGACGCGCCCGAAATAATCAGCGGGGTACGGGCTTCGTCAATCAGGATGGAATCGACTTCGTCAACGATGGCGTAACGGTGCTCCCGTTGAACGCGGTCGGCAAGCTCAAATTTCATGTTGTCGCGCAGATAATCGAAGCCGAACTCATTGTTGGTGCCGTAAGTGACATCGCACCGGTAGGCGAGGTGGCGCTCAGCATCATCCAGGTCATGGACGATGACGCCTACGGAGAGCCCCAACAAGCGGTAAATAGGGCTCATCCAGGAAGCGTCGCGCTTGGCCAGGTAATCATTGACGGTGACCACGTGGACGCCACGGCCCTCGAGCGAGTTCAAATAGACCGGTAGCGTGGCCACCAGCGTCTTGCCCTCGCCGGTCTTCATCTCGGCGATCTTGCCTTCGTGGAGCGCCATGCCACCCATAAACTGGACGTCAAAATGGCGCATATTGAGGGTTCGCCGTCCGGCCTCGCGGCAAAGAGCAAAGGCTTCCGGCAGAAGCTCGTCAAGCGTGGCGCCGTCTGCAAGCCGCGCCTTTAATTTCCCGGTGTAAGCAGGAAAATCCGCGTCGGAGAGCTTTTGCATCTCCGGTTCGAGCGCGTTGATCTCCGCGGTGCGCTCGCGTAAGCGCTTGACTTCGCGCTCGTTCTGAGTGCCGATGACGGCGCCCATCGCCTTTTGAAAGAAATCTGCCATCGTAACCTTAAGGAGGGCCCTGCCTTAGACTGCCCTTTTTTGATTCTACCTGCGCCGTCTTGGGTGCGCAACTTGGGCACGCGCGGGGCTGCACCAGGTGTCACAACTTATTGCGCTCTGTATAGGTCAACCTCTGGTTTCATTTACGCGATGCCTCTCAGGCGCATAGAAAATCCCCATCCAAAAACCTTTCCCTGCGGCTAGCGGACGTATTGTTTGATGTACCAGCCGCAATCCACGTCGTGTAAGGGATTCGCACAGCCATGCGGCGCCGATCAAAGAAAAGTGAGCCTTTAGAAGCTGAATTGAGGAGAACTGACTTGTGCCAACTGTCTGTCCGCTCTCGGTTGGCAACTGGAGGACAACAGACAAATTCCCGCCTGGAACGACCATCGATATGGCATTTTCTAGGCAGAGATCGGTTCCAGCGTGCTCGAAAATTAGAGCCGCATGGACGAGTTGCACAGGTTCCAACCCAACGTCCTGCTCGGACAGATCGAGGCAGTGGATCTCAAGGCCAGGCAGATGCGAATAGCGTTCCCTGACGGCTTCGAGGTACTGGGGGTTCACGTCCAGCCCGACGATTCGTGTAGTAATCTTGGTGTCGATGTGA
>JASHYZ010000069.1 GCA_030042795.1 Terriglobia bacterium
CTGTCATTCCGAGGAGCCCAAGGCGACGAGGAATCTCGTATTTCCTTTAATTTCAGAGCGAGATTCCTCGCGAAGTTTACCCGAGCTCCTTCGCTGCGCTCAGAGCCTGTCCTGAGCAACGCGATCGCGCTGGACTCTTACGGTCCCTCCGGCTGGTCTGGTGATGGAGTCGGCGCCGGCTGTGGGGTGGTGGGTGGCTGTTGGGGGTTGTTGGGCTGGGATCCTGACGTGCCGGGCGACCCTGGCTGGCTCGTATTACCAGACGACCCAAAACCGAACGAGGAACCTTGGCCCTGCTGGTTCTGCCCAGGCTGGCCAAGCTGCCCTGTGTTTTGCGGCAGTCCCATGGTCCCGCTGCCGAGAGGGTTGTAGCCCACGCCGAGAAATTCCCACTCGCTGTAACGGTGATGTTTGTTGTAGGCGCGGAGCGAAGCCTGGTCACTGCAGCTCGCGATTCCTACAATCGCTGCGCCCATCACCCCCCCATTCGAACCCGAAGAGGCAAACGACGAAGACGATTGCGACGAAGACGAGAGAGGTCCGGAGAAGCCTGCTGACCCGGAAAAGCCAGAGGAGCCCTGGGACGCCGATGAGCCGAACGAGGAAGAGGACATGAATGACGAAGACGATGAAGAGGAGTCAGACGACGCTGAAGTGGTTGAGGAGGAAGACGACGAAGATGAGCTCCCCTTCTGGTTGCCGCCGATGCAATCGGGGGACATTTTTGGCTTGCCGTTCGCGTCCAGAGGCCGCCCCGGTTCCTCGGTATGAAGAGCAGCAGGTGACAAGGAATTGATGGAATCCCCGGCGCCAGGCGTTGTCGATCCCGGCGCCGACGCGCCCGAGAGGTCAGCGCCCGCCGGCGCCAGCCCTGAGGTTGCCGTCGTATCCCAGCTTCCGCCTGCCTGCCCAGCATCGCTAGACGTTGATGACCCGGCGCCGGAAGGCGGCCACCCGAAGTCATTTTGTGAAGATGCCGCAGAGGAACCGCCCGCGCCCCCACTGTTCCCCTCACCCAAGCTGAATCCGCTCGACCCGCTGTTGAGACTGCTCGAGCCGCCGAAGCTGCTTGAATTGCCGAATCCTGACGACCCGTTCTGTCCAGAGCCAAACCCGCTGTTGGATCCATTTTGAGGGCTTGTACCGCCTATTCCATTTTGGCTGTTTTGCCCGTTCTGTCCCAGAGGTGAAGCTCCAAGCGCGGGGCCCGTCGTCCATGAGTCCAGTAAGGTGCCTGCGCCACTTGCATGGATAAACCGCCATTTGCCGCCGGGCGTCATCGGGTCCGGCCAGGGCTTGCGGAGAAAACTCATGTTGTCGGTATGGAGCAGATCCTTGATCGAGTTCGGATACCGGTTGAACCTCTTCTGGAAAAGATAAATGGCTTGCGCGTACTGATTGCCGCGAAAGAGCAACTCCTCTTCGCGCTCGCGGCGGGCCTCCTGATAGGTGCTCGGGAGCACCGCCAGCAACGCGATGGTCATCACCGTGACGGCGATGAGCATCACCATCAGCGCGTAGCCGTCCCCCGTATCGGCAGACGTTTGAAGTTGCACGCTACTGCTCCGCGGGATAAGGGAGCTGAACAACCTGGTGGTACGTTTCATCCTGCACTTCCACAAACGAGTCCGTGATCTTCAAAACCTTGAACCTCTGCCCAAACTCCTCCCCTTCCCGCACGACGTAGACACTGGAGCTGTCCTGCCCGTCATCGAGATAGGCCCGCTTCTTGCCGTCAGGATCCTGCTGGTAGCCAATAGCCTTATAGGGCACCGGAGGTGGCGGCGGTGGCGGGGGAGGTGGCGGGGGCGGTTGGTGCTTGAGCTCATCCGCCCGTTTAATTTCCTCCGGTGTCGGCCCATATTGAAATGGGTTGCGCTGGAAATCAGGCAAGGCGCGGCCGTTCAAGCGATTGAGGACATCGAGTTGCAGCAGCGTGCCGCTGGAATCATTGACCGGAAGAGGCTTCATGGCTGCATCTGCATCTGAAGATCGGCGAGGAGCGTCGCCAGGCAGCGCTGCCGGGCGTGCCGGCGTGGAGGAAGCGGAGATCTTCGCGGGAGCGGCCCCGACGCCCGTGATTTCGATCACCAACCTGCCGACCGCCGCCACCGACACGAGCGCCAGCGCGATGGTCACCAAGCGGCGCGAGTTGGGGTTCTTGATGGTCATCCGCGCTCAAGGATTGACGTAAAGATCAGCCAGCAGACGCAAGGCCAGACCGCCTGTCTCACCCGGCTGAAAGATGGCGCCGCGCACAATCACCAAGTCAGACGCGGTCTCCAAAGAGTGGGTGAAGTGCTGCAAACCTTCAAACGGTCCTTGAACCGTTACCGAAATGCCCAGTTGCTCGAGCGGTTCCGCCGGGCGCCCTTCGGGACGGTAGGCTACTCGCATAAGCTCAACGCTGGCATCTTGCGTGAGCTTCTCCACGAGTCCGGCCGCGCGTGAATAAGCCTTGCGCCGCGGTGGCACGTGGTCCTGCAGAAACTGGTCGAGCTCATGCCGGGTTTGGGGAAGGGCGTCCAGCTCCTTTTGAAACTTGGCGATCTGCCCCTGGGTTTGCTTCACTTGCAGGCGCGCCGCCCGGAACGCCTGATGCTCATCCTCGACCGCGATCGCAAGCGGGCGCGACACACCCAGGAACAGCACCAGGTCGAGCGCAGCCAGACCCAGAGCGGCGGCCTCGAGGATGTGGTACAGCGCTTTGCGTCTCAGCTTGCCCATGTTCACTTCGGTTTGGCGGGCGCCGCTTGAGCGCCGCCCTGCGGAGCCCCTGTTCCGGCAGGCCTGTTAACCGCCGTGCCGCGTACAGGGCTGGCACTTGATTTTCGAGCGCCCGGAGATCCAGCGCCTGGGGCTTCCGGCTGCGCGGCTGCAGGCCCCTTGGCAGGCTCCTTGGCCTTCGTATCAGCAGACCCGGCCTTTGTGTCCTCGAGGCTCCCGGACCGGCCTCCGACGTAACGCGCTGTGCAGGTGATGCTCACCGGCGCGCCATTCCCCTTCTCCTCAAAACCCTGGCTCAGTAAAGAAACATCGCGAAAGTCAGGCGAGTCCTCAAGATTGGTCAGGAAAGTTTCCACAGGCTCTTCGCTCATGCCCTCCACGCCGAAGTGAACCACCGGGTCGCCCGAACTGTCAGGCAGACTCAGCGCCGCCAGCCGTACCTGGGGAGGCAGCAATACCGTGACTTTTTCGGTAAGCCCAGTGACGGACAGGCGCCGCTGCTCGATAACCGAGTTTACAAATTTCACTTCGCGCAGCAACGCCCTGTTTTCGGGTTGGTCGAGGTTGCCTTTCAGGGCAGCCTCCTTCGCGGCCAGCTCATTCTGGCGTGACCGCTCGCGCTCTACCGATTGCCTTACCCCGCGATATTCTTTCCAGTTTGCTTCAATGGACAACCCCAACCGAAGGAGTAGGACGGCCGAGACCACCAGCAGGGGAACTGCCCACGCCACCACGTGGCGCTGGCGAAAGCTCTGCGCGAGTGATAGATTAAGGGATACTTTCATATTCGGTTGCCGGTAGTCGGTTACCGGTCATCGGTGATGAGCTTGTGCCTCGCTCTTGTGTCTTGTGTCTGCTCGCTCGTCACTTGCCTCTCGTCTCTTGTTCTCCGCCACTCGTCATTGATTCTTCTCCAACGCCCCATTGGCGACGAGTCCCGCCAAGGGAGCACCGTAACGCCGATAAAACAGGCGGTCATCACCCGAGAGCAGGCCTCCAGTTTCGGGTACGGGCTGAAGCAGTTCAACATCGCGGCCGAGCGCCTGGGCAAGCTCCTCCGCCCAACTCTCGGTGGCGGGCGGCCGGGCGCAGAGCCACATGCGATCGAGGCGGAGCTTGAGCCGGTCCTCAGTGGACGCTACCACTCGAGCCACTTCGGCTGCCGTTTGCGCGAAAATCTCTTCGGGCGCGAGACCGGTAAGGTCGCGCGTGCGCCAGAAACGGAGCCGCTGGCCCTCCACCACGGTGAGCGTCGCTGCGTTGGCGCAAACGTGGACCAGGAGTTGACCGCTGGCCTCTTCCTGAGGAAGCAGCGCGAGAAGCGCCACCGTGGCCGGAAGAATGAGCGCAGTTGACCGATTGATGCCTTCAAAGATTTCCTCGAACTCCATTGCCACCGAAGACCGTATGGCCACCGCTGCCACATCGATCTGGCTGCCGCCGGAACGTTCCCCTGCCAGCGTGGTCTGATAGCTAATCCGCGCCTCTTCAGGCGCAAAGGGCAGGTTCTCGCGCATTCGCCAGCCGATGAGGGTAGCAGCCTCGCGGCTGTTGGCGGGCAGAGTCTCAAATGAAAACACGCCCACTCTGGCAACGCCGTCCGGCACAAGCGCACCCACCCTGGCCTGGCCGTTGCCGGCGGCAAGAGCCATTTTCTCCAACACCTTACCCAGCGCAGGCTTGTTCAGGATCGCCGGGCCGCTAGGTGAAGCCGCCAAGGCTTCCTGTTCTAGAGGCGCCAGCACCAGACGCCCAAACTGGCCCTGGCCGTCTCCGTTTGTTCTGCCTGTGAGACGCCCCACTATCACGAAATCCGGCTGGATTTCAAATAGCACGCCCGGCAGGGTAAAGTCTGCCGCGCGCGTCCAGATAGCGCGCTTCCAGAGTCCCTTCAATTGGTCTTTCCAGTCCATAAAAGCAGGAGACAAAAGTCAGAAGACAGGAGTCAGAAGACCCAAGAAACCGTCCCGCTCGCATTTCGGTTTCTGCCAGCCAGCGCCCCGGCCAACGCCATCGACACAAATTTCCAAGTCCTGTCCCACCA
>JASHYZ010000070.1 GCA_030042795.1 Terriglobia bacterium
CGTCAGCTCTCGCAGGGTGAATTCGCGGTCCTGCGGCTCATCCTCAACGTACAATACATCCACCCGGTTCTCCATCGTGGCGCCCCTTCGTCTCGACCAGCCCCCCTGCTGCTGGTTCGGCGCTTTCCGGCGCCCCAAGACTCATATAAAAGGTAGCACCCTTGTCAAGCTCCGCCTCGGCCCAGATGCGGCCACCATGCTTCTGAATAATGCGTTGCACGGTCGCTAGGCCTACACCTGTGCCTTCAAAGTCCTCCCGCCGGTGCAGCCGCTGGAAGACGCCAAACAGCTTGTCAGCGTATTTCATGTTAAACCCCACGCCGTTGTCCCGAACGAAGACGACGGGCCGGCCGTCGCTGTAGGTCTTTCCAATTTCAATGACGGCCGTCTTGCGGGGCCGGGTGTACTTGATGGCGTTGGAAAGCAAATTGTAGAACACCACTTTCATAAGGCCTGCGTCACACTCGACGAATGGCAAATCTGCAACCTGGCAACGAATATCGCGGCCCGCCAGGTCTGGCTTCATCTCCTGCAGAACTTGCGCCACCACCGAGCCGAGGCTCGTGACCTGAATATTGAGTTCGTGCCGCCCAACGCGGGCCAGACTCAACAGATCGTCAATCAGGTGCCCCATGTGTTGCGCGCTCTCGACGATGTGCCGGAGGCTGTCATTGGCGGTGGGAGGCAATGCAGAGCCGAGACTTTCTTCGAGCAGCTTGCAAAACGCGTTGATATGCCGCAAGGGAGAACGCAAGTCGTGAGCCACCGAGTGAGTAAAAGCCTCCAGTTCCTCGTTGGCTCCGGCCAGTTCGGCGTTGCGGCTTTCCAGGTACCGATTTAAGCTGTGAACCTCCTCTTCCGCCCGTTTTCTAGCCGTAATATCGGTGTTCACCTCCAGCACGCGCTGGGGATCATCGCGTTGCAGCACCCATCGGCTTAGCGTTGTGATCCTCGACCCGTCGCGCCTTGAGTGCTCCAGTTCTCTTTCCCAGACGCCCTCCCGCAGCATCGTGGCGTTAATCTCCGTTAGGGGCTGGGGGAACTTCGTTTGCAGCAAGCTGTGAGACACCTGCCCAACCGCCTGCTCTTTGCTGAAGCCGTATGTTCTTTCTGCGCCTTTGTTCCAGAATGAAATGACACCCTTGAGGTCCCGAACAATGATCGCGTCATGGGCGACATCGAGCAGTGCCGCCTGGCTGCATGCAACATGAGCTTGCACAGCCAGCTCCGCTTCCGCCCGCTTGCGCTCTGTGATGTTGCGAATGGCGCCCGATACTAGGATCCCTTCTTGGGTCTCCAGCGGACCCAGGCTGATCTCCACCGGAAACTCGCCCCCGTCTTTGTGCAGAGCGTACTGTTCCAGGCCGGCTCCCAGGGGGCGCACCCAGGGATCGACAAAGAAGCCCGTTCGGAGCTCGGGATGCCGGCTGCGGAAACGTTCCGGCACCAGCATCTCGACCTCTTGTCCCAGCAACTCTTCCCGCCTGTAGCCAAACAACTTTTCCGTCTGCGCGTTCACCACCACGATCTTTCCTTCGCGGTTCACCACCACCATGCCATCGGGTGAGGATTCGAGCAAGCCCCGGAATTTCGCCTCCGATTGCCGAACGGCGGCATCAGCCTGTTCGCGCTCGATTTTGGCCCGGCGGCTCTCGATCCCAGCCAAGATAAGAATGCCAACCGCGATCAGCACTCCCAGCAGAAGCACGGCCGTCTCGCGCCGGACTCCTGATTCAACCCGGCGATCCCTGGTGTCAAAAAGGTAATGCTCCTCCGCTTGCATCTGAGCCGTCAGGTCGGTAATCGAGCGCGTAAGCGCGATGCCCGCCTCTTCAGTGGGGGTGCCATGGCTTGGCGGGCCTTGAAGCTTTCGCAAAGCGACCAATTGATCGGAGGCGGCCAGTCTTGTCTTGACGAGTGTTCTGAGCCTCCGTACGTCCTCCTGCTCAACGGGGTTGTCAACAGTTAGGGCTTCAACGGCATCCACGTCATGCGCAAGCTCGTGGGCGGCCGACTGATAGTCCGCGAGATCGCTATCGCGGCCGGTGATGCCGTACCGTTGCATCGATGACGTCACTCTTATTAGGCTGCCGCGAAGATCCTCGATTGCGTCGAGGACTGCGTTCGTGTGCCTCACCCACTGGTTCGACGACATCACTCGCTGCGTGATTTCGTATTGCCAAAAACCTGTGAGGATGAGCAGCCCAAACGCTGCACCCAGCCAAATCTCAATTTGAAACGGAAGAAGCCGTCGCATGCACTTACCATTTCCTTGTGGTTCTCGATGGCACCATACCCTTTTGTCCACTGAAGGTGGCCGCGAACACGCCGGCCGCGGTAAAGATTCCCGAACAGCATCTTCGCGGTTCCCTGCTGTGGAATGGCGGGCTCCGATCCTGGCAGCAGCCAGCGCTCATACCATCCTCCTTTGTGCCCCTGCGGGCGCCTGGCGGGCAAGCCAAATCCTGCCAGGACAGCGGCGGCGAGTGTACCAATTGCCGGTTGGTTCGCTACCCAGCCTGAATATTACCATAGTGTTAATAGTGTTGCAAAAATATTCTCAATCCAAAACCGAATGTGGAAATCGCCAACCCTCTTCGCCGGGAGCCCCTGGCGTTTGGCAATAAGTTCGCCTACGGCAGTGGTCTACGGCGAGGGATCCCCATTGCCGTCCACTTGGTTAGGGCCGGCTCT
>JASHYZ010000071.1 GCA_030042795.1 Terriglobia bacterium
TCACCTCGCGGCCATCGAGAGCTTTCAAGGCGAAGTCAGGCGCGGGGCTACCGATAAGCTCGCTATCCGTGCCCGTGTCCGAGGGCAGATCGAGCTGCTTGGCGCGCTCCGTAATCCAGCCGGAAACACCGATGAAGATAATGAATGCAAGCGCCAGCAGCAGCGTTTTGCGGGGGTTCATGCCAAGGCCATGTTAACGTAAACTGAACGCAACCGAAAAAGCCGGCGTCGTCTCAAGGCCGACCCCGGCGGAGATTTCGAGTCTATCATTTAGTGGGTCAATTTGAGGTCGGGGCGGCCCTGGTAGCCGCCCATTTCAAGGTAGTGCTGTTACTTGGCGGGCACAAGGCCCATAAGCGCTAACTTAAGCCCATGGAAAAGGCCTCGCTGTGGGAGATGGCGTACGTTTTTAGGTCCGGCCCCGAAAGGGGCCGACGGTGAGTAGCCGTAGGTGGCAACCTACGGAAAAGAAATCCGCAGCCCGCTTGCGCAACCCTGGAGGGGTTGACGCCCATGGACGGCACAATCCGGACGCGATTCCGTCGAAGAACGTTACGCTTTCTGAAGATTGTACGACCCCTGCGGGGTTGCTCCTATGTCTTTGTCGGGTTCTCGTTTTCCGTAGGTTAGCACCTACGGCTACTCAAGGTGTTGCCCTTCGGGCAACCACCAAACCGTTAAGTTAGCGCTTATGGGCACAAGGCCTGCCCCCGCGTCAAATTGACCCACTACCCGCCTTCCCTTTGGGCCGAAATTGCCGCATAATGCCAATTGTCTCGATTAACAGGTTCGGTGGCCCGCCGGGGAGGCCTGATTGAGTCTGGGACTGCAAACGGTAAGCTGTGGGAGGACGTGTCATGAAGCGCATTCCGGGCTCGGTGTGGATTATTGCCGCCGCAATCGCGGCAGGGTCATTGGCGGGTGAATTTTACGGTCCGCGGGCTGAGGCTACGCCCGTCAACGGAAGTGATTCCGAGGTACAGGCCCAGCTTAAGGAGTTCACCCGGGTTTACGATGTTGTTGAACGCAACTACGCCGAAACCCTCGACCCCAACAAAGCGATTTATGGCCTGGACGTGCTGGGCAGCCCGGTGGGAGCCATCCCGGGAATGCTTCGCACGCTTGATCCGCACTCAGACTTCTTTGCCCCTCACACGTTCGCTCAGAAACAAGAGGAGCAGGCCGGGAGATACTTTGGCGTGGGGATGGGTATTCTTCCGCGCCTGGACCGCTCCGGTAAGCTCTCCTCCTTCATTCCGTCCGTCGTGCCCAACTCGCCTGCCTTCAAGGCCGGCGTCCGGCCCGGGGACTTCATCCGGAAAGTCGACGGCAAGAGCGTCGACGGTCTTGACACCGGCCGTGTGGCGAATCTCATCCGCGGTCCCAAGGGTACGACGGTGCAGATTGTCGTTGAGCGGCAGGGGTATGAACAACCGATAGAGTTTAGTATTGTTCGCGACGAAATTCATAACCCCACGGTGGAAGACGCCTTTCTGCTGAAGCCCGGCATCGCTTACATCAAGATCACCGAGTTTGATGAGACGACGGACGACGAGCTTACAGCCGCGCTCAAGAGCCTCGACGCAGACAACCTCAAGGGGCTGGTGCTTGACTTGCGCGCCAATCCCGGCGGATTGCTTGACCAAGCTGTGGACGTCTCAGATCACTTTCTGGCCAAAGACCAGCTCATCGTTTATCAATACGGGCGCGCCTCGCGGGAGAGGCGCTACGTCGCCACGCGGGGCAATCAGCACCAGGAGTACCCGATGGTGGTGCTGGTGAACCGTTATACGGCCAGCGCCGCGGAAATCGTCACCGGAGCCCTCCAGGATCATGACCGCGCGCTGGTGATGGGTGAGCCGAGCTTTGGCAAGGGACTGGTTCAGTCTGTCTATTTGCTGAGCGAGCGCACCGGACTCGCGCTCACTACCGCCCACTACTACACTCCAAGCGGACGTTTGATCCAGCGCGATTACCAGAATGTGTCGCTTTACGACTACTATTACCGGTCCGAAGCCAATGCGGCTCCGCACGACCAGGTGCGCCATACTGACGGAGGCCGGGAGGTGTTCGGCGGCGGAGGGATCACGCCGGATATTGAGGTGGCTCCCCCAACTCTCAACGCGGTGGAGCAAAAACTCGCCGACACAGACGCTGTCTACGATTTCTCTCAACGCTATCTGGGCGTCCACAAGACAATTCCGCGCGACTTTCAGGCGACGCCCGAGGTGATCGAAGCGTTCAACGAATATCTCGCCGGTCGAAACCTTCGCGTAAGTCCCGCGCAGATTGCGGAAAACCTGGACTTCGTCAAACAAAGGTTGCGAAACCAGTTGGTGGAGATTGTTTACGGCCGCGACCAGGAATCGAAACTCGAAGCTGAAGGCGACCCCATGGTGGCCAAAGCTGTCGATTCCATGCCGCAAGCCGCCGCCTTGCTTGCCCATACCAAGCAGTACCTTGCCAGCCGCCAGCCCGATTCGAGCCCCGAGTAGGGGTGAGGTAGGGGCGGCCCTTGTGGCCGCCCAACTGATTTAACGGCCTCGAAATGAGCGGGCACAAGCCCGTCCCTACGTCAAACTGAGACACTACCCCCTCCAGGTGGCGCCGTAGGCGCCTTGGAGTGCGGCAGCCCTTTGCTTCACTCAAGGGCATGCTTGCTGCCGCTTTTCCGAGCGAGCTTGCTCGCGGGGATTAGCCTGCATTTCTCGCCAGCTTCTCGGGAAGGGCGGGATGGCCATGCCACGTGGCACGGGCTTCCAGAGTCTGTGTGAAAACTCGTGGATTCCCGCTTTCGCGGGAATGACGAAGTCGGAATAGGGCGTCTAAGTCCAACACTGTCACCCCCGCGAAGGCGGGGGTCCATCCTGGACAATCGTCAAGCGCGAGTTTTCACACAGACTCTTCCAGCCCGTGTTGGCCGGGTTGAAACCAGGTTTCAACCCAATACCGTTCACTTTATAATTCTGATGCATTTCGCGACCTCAATCCGAACCTTACTCAGTTTCTGGCGTCGGCGTACGGGAAACTTACTTTGGGGTCGGCGCACCCCGCGCGGTCGCTGCCTGGCTTGTAGTGCAGGCATCTGGCCTGCTGGGTGTGGCACTGGCCTGCTGCCTCCGTCAAGAAGAGGCAGGCTGGAAGCCTGCACCACAAGCTAGGCTTGATTCCTCAAGCCTCGCGAAACCAGTTCTCACGCAAACTCTGAAGGCCCGTCCAGCCTCTGCTCAGAGACGGCGGGGCTTCAGAGTCTGTGTGACAACTCACTTGGTCGACGAAGAATCAATAGCTTACGGACTTAGCCTCGGCTGTAAGTTATTGATTCCACGTTCGGCCTCCTAGTTCTCACACAGACTCTTCAGCCGGGTTGAAACCAAGTTTCAACCCAATACCGTTCACTTTATAATTCTGATGCATTTCGCGAACTCAACCCGAACCTTACTCAGTTTCTGGCGCCGGCGTACGGGAAACTTACTTTGGGGTCGGCGCACCCCGTGCGGTCGCTGCCTGGCTTTGTAGTGCTAGGCATCTTGCCTGCTGGGTGTGGCACTGGCCTGCTGCCTCCGCCAAGAAGAGGCAGGCTGGAAGCCTGCACCACAAGCCAAGCTTGATTCCTCAAGCCTCGCGAAACCAGTTCTCACGCAGACTCTGAAGGTCCGTCCAGCCTCTGCTCAGAGACGGCGGGGCTTCAGAGTCTGTGTGACAACTCACTTGGTCGACGAAGAATCAATAGCTTACGGACTTAGCCTCGGCTGTAAGTTATTGATTCCACGTTCGGCCTCCTAGTTCTCAC
>JASHYZ010000072.1 GCA_030042795.1 Terriglobia bacterium
CAATGCTGCTTGAGTTTGCCAACGCCCATGAACTTGAGAAAGTAGCCCCAGCAACCGACAATGCAGGGAGCGATGCCCCGCTCCACAAGCTCCTGAATGCGCACATCCGCTGCGTCAAAGTAGTGAGGATTGATGCGGCTGTAGTCATTTTCCCAGGGGTAGCCGGCTTCGTTCGCGCCCCGCGGATCAAACGCCGGCATGTCAGGGTACAAACCCGCCACGATTTGAACTACGCTGAATCCCTTCTTAACGCGATCAGTAACCAGCGTCTGAAAGTCCTCGGGCCAACGAAGGCGATGGCAGAGGCCCATCCACCAAGTGTCTCCGAGCCAGAAGAAGGGCGTGCCGTCTTCGTGCTCAAAATGAAGATGGTCACTGGCCACGCGGATGGGGCCGTGCTGCCGCAGCGCGTTATCACCCTGATAGGGCGAAACCTCCATCACTCCGCGGCGGCCGTGGAGGTCAGGGTTAGAGGCGTCCGTCGAGATGGTGCGATACGTATACCGGCCCGGACCGCCAGGGCTGTAGCGAACTCGCCACACCTGGTCTCCGGCCCAGAAGGCCGGCACGTTATGCTCTGATCCCTGAGGGTCAGTAAAAACTACATTGAGTTCCAACTGGTTGAAAGGGTCTGAATAGGCTCTGCCCGAAATGTAAGCCCATTCGGCAACACCCCGCGCCGTCGCGTAGCGGGTGGGGTCAGGGTCGCCTGGTTCAGCCTTACCGGCGTCTGTGGCAGGCAGTTCGCTTCCTGACTCGCCGAGTGCAAGGGTGGGCACGAAAGCGGTCGTTGCGACGCCAGCTTTGCTGAGAAATGACCGTCTGGATAGAAAACTCAATCGGGTTCCTCGCTTTCCTGCGTCGAGGGAACAACAACGACTCGGGCATCATATCACTGCTGGCAAGTCAAGGGGATGCTGCCACGCACGATGCGGTCGATCCAAGATCACAAGTCTAGTCACTTAATCGGGGTACTCGTATACTGGATCTGCTGATGCTTATCAGGGTTCTTTGGTTAGGAAGCACAGTGACCGATGTTTTAGTGTTGAGGCATTGAGTCGACGTCGCCTGGGGCTCCCTTTTTGTGCGATATTGGTTCGGTGTTCGCTGCAGATTGAGGCACAGGCCAGAATTCACTTTGGAGGATCTCGATCATGCTCATGAAACCTGACCCGACGTTTTATCCTTCACCCAAGCTGGCGATGCAGGCGCCGCCCGAAAAGCTTGCCTTCGTCTCGTCCTTTGATCCTTCCGGTAGCAGGCCTGACGCGCTGAAGGTGGTTGATGTCGATCCGGCTTCTACTGCCTATGGCACATTTGTGGGCGGCGTTGACATGCCGAACGCCGGCGACGAGCTGCACCATTTCGGATGGAATGCCTGCAGTTCCGCCCTCTGCCCTTACGCTCCCCATCCGCATGTGGAACGCCGCTACCTGATCGTGCCGGGGCTGCGATCGTCGCGCATCCATGTGGTGGATACCAAGCCGGATCCGCGTCACCCCCGGATCGTCAAGGTAATCGAGCCCGAAGAAGTCGCGGCGCGCGCAGGCTACACGCGCCCGCACACCATCCACTGCGGCCCGGACGGAATATACGTGAGCGGCCTGGGCTCGCCGACAGGCGAGGGGCCCGGGGGCATCTTTATGCTGGATCACTTTGGCTTCGACGTGCTGGGGCGCTGGGAGGTGGATCGCGGCCCCCAGTACTTCGCCTACGACTTCTGGTGGCACTTGGGTCACGACACGGTGCTGACGAGCGAGTGGGGCACGCCCAAGATGATCGAGAACGGCATCAATCCGGAGTTGCTGCTCAGCAGCCAATACGGCCACCACCTGCACGTCTGGAATTTGCGCCGTCGAAGGCACGAGCAGGCGATCGACCTCGGCAAACAGCACCAGTTGGTGCTGGAACTGCGGCCCTCGCACGACCCCACGCGGACCTACGGCTTTGTGGGCGTGGTGGTATCTCTAGAGGATCTGTCCGCATCCATCTGGCTTTGGCATCGCGCCGACGGGAAGTGGGAGGCGCGCAAAGTCATCTCGATTCCGGCGGAGCCTGCCGACGAGAGCGATCTGCCGCCGCTGCTCAAGGGGTTCAAGGCGGTGCCGCCTCTGGTCACCGACATCAATCTGTCGCTCGACGATCGTTTCCTCTACGTCTCCTGCTGGGGCACTGGCGAGCTGCAGCAGTACGATGTGAGCGACCCGTTCAATCCGAAGCTGGCGGGGTCTGTGCGAATCGGTGGCATTGCGAGGCGGACGCCGCACCCCAAGGCGCCTGGATTAGCGCTGAATGGAGGACCGCAAATGGTGGAGCTAAGCCGCGACGGGAAACGAGTGTATTTTACCAACTCACTCTATCGCGCCTGGGACGAACAATTTTACCCCGACGGCATCAAGAGCTGGATGGCTAAGCTGGACGTGGCGCCCGAGGGTGGCATCAGTCTTGACCCGCGCTTTTTCCTCAATTTTGACGGGCTCCGTGGCCACCAGGTTCGGCTGGAAGGCGGCGACGCCTCGTCGGACTCGTTCTGCTATCCCTCATGAGTCCGCACGCCATACCCGGCTGGGCGGCTGACTGGCCGTGGGCGGCGCTGTTTCTGCTCGGGGCTTTTCACGGCGTGAATCCTGCCATGGGGTGGCTGTTTGCGGTGTCTTTGGGCCTGCAACGGAAGAGTTGGTGGGCCGTATTGCAAGCGTTGCCTCCGATTCTTCTCGGCCACGTCGTTTCGGTGGGCTTGATCGTTGCCGTGGCACAGGCCGTGAGAACGGCCCTGCCGCCCATGGGCCTGCGCGTGGTCTGCGCCCTGATCCTTATCGGCTTTGGGGCTTCGCGCCTGTGGCGCTCCCGTCATCCGCGTTGGGTCGGCATGCAGGTAGGATTCCGCGACCTCACCATCTGGTCATTCTTGATGGCCTCGGCCCATGGCGCCGGCTTGATGCTGGTGCCTTTCGTGTTCGTCTTGCAGGGTGGTGGGTCTTCGCACTCCATGAGCCGCGCCGCCATGGCCGGAGTCCAAACTGCGCCTCCGATTCTGGCGCCGGCACGCGCGTGGCTGCTGCCGGTCGGGGTCCACACGCTAGGCTATGTTCTATGCCTCATCCTTGTTGCGGTTGCCGTCTATGCAACCGCGGGAGTTGCGATCCTGCGCCGCGCGTGGATTAATATCGATCTATTATGGGCTGTCGCGCTGATGGCAACAGGAATTCTCACCCTAATTCTCTGAGCTGAGCGCCCCCGCGCAGGTTGGGTTCAAATCGAACAGGCGTCATAGGCGAATTCTCACAGAAGCTCCGGAGCGCCTCCCTTTTTTGAGGGCCGCGAATTGCCCTTTTCTGGCAGCCTGCTACGATCAAGAATGATGCGCATTTGTTCCCATCAAGCTGCTGCGGTTCTCATGTTAGTTAGCCTGGGAACGCCCGCTCAGGCCCGCGCGCCCGAAGACGCCACTTCCGATTACCGGCTGGCGGACCGCGCGCTCAGGACGCTCCTCTCCACGCCGCTCGCGAAAACCTTGCCCAACTTGCCTTGGCAAATTGAAGTCAGCCCAAGCTGGCGAGTGAACGCCTACTCGAACGGACGCGGCGAGATTACCGTCACCCGCGGCCTCGCCTGGGTTCTCGGCAACCGATTTGGCGTGTGGGCTGCAGCCATCGCCCATGAACTTGGCCATGCTGTGATGCTCTATGTTCCAAACCAACCGGCGTTCGAAGCCGAACTCCGCCGGGAGTATCAAGCTGCAGGCGGTGATCTCAGCGATCCGGGCGTCGCAGAGGCCCTGCGAGTGACGCGCTCCAGCGGCGGTCCGCTGAATCCTGGTGGCCAACGCCGCACTGAATACGAAGCCGACCAACTGGGTGTCTTGCTGATGGCCGCAGCAGGTTTCCACCCGGATTTCGCCATAGCTCTCGACCGCAGTATGAGATCGACGCTGGGGGACCAATCAAAATATTCAGAGTTTCTGCTGACTCATCCGCTGTGGCTAGACCGGGAAGAAGAAACGATGCGCCAAGAGAAGGTGGCGCTCACCATTTTTGATCACCTCTGGCCTGATCCAAAGCGCTCACCTGGTGGGCCAGCCCCGCCCATCGGAGCTATTCAGTCTGTCACAGCTAGCGCCGACCCGAAGGGCCGAACTCTGCTTCTGAGCGCTGCGCTTGATATCCGGAACGCGCACAACCGCAAGGTCCGGCTGGCAGCCACACTGCTCGATGGGCGCCGCGTGGTTCACGCCGCCCTGCCTGCGTATCAGGCACCTGACGGCACGCTCGCGGTGAATGTCATGCTTCCGGGCTTCGAGCAAGGCCGCACCGAAGCCACCTTGCGAATTCCCGCGGCCGCTGTCGAAGGCGAAACTCGTAATCTGAAAGCGGTCTTGTTTCTCGTGGCTGATGACTGGACGATTTCCTGGTACTTCAAACCAGTAGAGTTGCCGCGGTAGGGCGCATCCGGTAGGCTCAGCGCCCCTCGTGTGGCACGGGGCATCTTACCCGTGCTGGAGTTTCTACATTCACCGCATGGCCAGGATGGCCATGCCACGTGGCACGGGCATCTTGCCCGCGTTGGCTATCACTCGCGTGGTTTGGAAGACGTGCCGCACTGGAAGCGCCTCTATGCTGGCTACTGAATCAGCGTTGCTTGCACGTTGCCGCCATTTCCGTTCCCTTCAGCTTCTACCAAACCGGCGGCTGAAACTTGGTCGCCCTCTTCGAGCGCAATCAGCTTGACGCCTTGTGCAGAGCGCCCCGTCTCACGCACGTGGGAGGAATCCAGGCGCGTGATCTTGCCTTGCTGCGTGATGATCACCACCTCGGATTCTTCGGTCACACTGATGACGGCCACCACCTTGCCGTTGCGGTCGGTGGTCTTAATGTTGATCACGCCCTTGCCGGCGCGGGATTGGAAGCGGTATTCGGTGATAGGCGTCCGCTTGCCGAAGCCCTTTTCGGTGATAGTGAGGATCAGCTCCTTTTCGCCGACGATTTGCATGCCCACCAGGTAATCGCCCTCGTCGAGATTCATGCCATTCACGCCGTAGGCAGCGCGTCCCATATCGCGGACGTCAGTCTCCGGAAAGCGAATAGCCATGCCTTCGTGCGAAGCCAGGAAAATGGTCTCGTGGCCGCTGGTAAGCTGGGCAGCGATCAACTCATCGCCGTCGTCAATCTTCATGGCCAGAATGCCGGCTGAGCGCGGGTTCGAGAACTCTGCCAGGCGAGTCTTCTTAATGACGCCTTTGCGAGTCACCATCACCACGTAGCCCTCGGCCGCAAAACTTTGACCCTCCACATCCACGTCTTTGCGCTCGTCGGGCAACTCTTTCACAGACAAGACAGCCGCCACGCTCTCTTCCTTCGACAGATTCACCAGGTTCAAGATGTGTTTGCCCTTGCCCGCTGCGCCCACATCAGGAATCTCGTAAACTTTCAGCCAATAGAGCTTGCCGGTGTTGGTGAACACCAGAATGTAGCTGTGGGTCGAAGCGATGAAGAGGTGCTCGACGAAGTCTTCATCGCGGGTCTTCATCCCCATGCGGCCTTTTCCGCCGCGCCCCTGCTGGCGGTAAGTTGACAGCGGCGTGCGTTTGAGGTAACCCGAG
>JASHYZ010000073.1 GCA_030042795.1 Terriglobia bacterium
GCGGGCCCGAACGGGTTCACCGGTAGGATCAAGATGGCGGCCAGCAGGACGGATTAGTGAAACGGCACGGTTCTCCTGATTCTGCTGATGGCGGTCTCGCCGTCACCACCCGGGCGACTGTTATCTCGTTGATTATCTTGTCACAATCCTTGTCGGTTAGTTCTACCCTCGCACTTACTATCTTGTTGATTTTGCGCCACATTCCCAGTTTGTTCGTACCTCAGCCCCCTTTCCCCGGCCCTTTCGAGCCGCGGTTCATCGACTTTCAATCATCCGCCTGCTGCTCACCTCCACCCGGCGTGCCCGGGGGAGTTTCACGGGTGCCGGTCTCGGCCACGTTTTACTGTCATGTCTGAGAAGTTCGCGGCATAACTCAGCTCCGAAGGAGCGGTATAACTTAGCCCACGGCGTCAGCCGTGGGGTTAGAATGCGCCCTTCCTCTCCCCTTCCTCTCTCCCGTCCGCGCGCCCGTGAGAAACGGCGGGTGCCGTGGAGCGGGGGTGAGGGCTTTCCGACCCAGGGCTCGCGCCCTGGGCTAAAATATCTCGCCCCTTCGGGGCTTTCGAAGGTGGAGCCTCTGAGCTACGCTCGCTATCTCTTGACGTTGAGGTTATTTTCGAGTGGCGCCGGCGGCTCGCCTTGCCGGTCACCCAGAAGCCAATCGAGCCGGTGATCAAGGTCGGGTTTGCGGATCTCGCCCAGCACCCGGCCCACGATGTTACCGTCCGGGTCAATGAAGGCGGTGGCGGGTATGCCGGGCCCTAGCTTGAATCTTTCCAGGTCGTCGATTGCTCCCATCCAGATGGGGTACTCGGCCTTTTGCTTGGCGGCGAAAGCGCGTACTTTGTCGAGATCTTTGCCGTCGTTCAGTGCGACTCCAACAAAGATGATGCCGCGCTGGCGGTAGACTTGCTCTTCCCCAACCAGCATGGGCATTTCTTCCTGACACGGACCGCACCAGGTGGCCCAGAAATTCAGCACCACGATCTTGCCGAGGTACTGACGGAGATTCTGGGACTGACCGTCCAGGTCTTTGAGCTTGAGCTTCGGCGCAGAGTCTGCGCCGTGAGCCGGCGGAAGAATTGCTAGAACGAGAACCGCGAGAAGAAGAACGTGTTTTGACGGAAAGGACCTCATTGTGAACTCGCGCCTCCATCGGGAGAGCTGGCGCCCAGTAGGGCGAGCATCTTGGGGATCTCTGTTGTAGGAAGCTTGCAGTTGTACTGAAGACAGACGTATGCCGTGGCCTTGCCGGCGATACTGGTCTGATCACGCGTATAGTCGGCCAGGCGCACGATCACTGGGGACGGTTCTTCGGTGGGACGCAACACCACAACTTTGTGAGGCACAAACGGAGCCCGCAGAGCCTGCAGCATGGCTTGCGTGTCGGGCGCTTGAGAATCCCCGGCGATCACGACTTCGTAAGCGGGCCCCAGTTCGAAGTCAGCAACCGTCAGCATCGCGGGGTATTCGGCAGGCGCCTTCAGCACCGCGCCCGAGAAGGCATGCTCGGTCTGAAGCGCCTGCTGCGTGAGGCTGGGGTTACCCGTGATGTTGCCCAGGCGGATCAAGTCCAGAGCGGCCACCGAATTCCCGGAAGGCAGGTCGCTTTCGTCGAAGGTCTTGTCCCGCGCAAAGAGGCGGTCCGAATCGTCATCGGGCGTGTAGAAAAAGCCGCCGTTTTGGGCGTCCCAAAAGTGCTGCAGGAGCTGCGCGTTGAGATCGAGCGCAGCCTGGAGGTTGCGCACTTCAAAATTCGCCTGGTAGAGCTCGATTAATCCCTGAATGAAGTAAGCGTAGTCATCCAGATTCGCAGGCACCGAAGCCGTGCCGCCGGCATAGCTATGGAGCAGCCGGCCCGGCCAGACGCCATCCGGCGTGGTCATGCGTTTGAGGATGAAGTCGGCGGCCCGCTGTGCAGCCTGCGCGTAACGCGGTTCTTCCAGAGCTGCCGCCCCTTTGGCCAAGGCCCCCATCATAAGGCCGTTCCAGGCGGTCATGATCTTGTCGTCGACGGACGGGTGAACCCGCTTCTGCCGCGCGGCGAGCAGTTTCCCGCGGACCACTTCCAGCCGCCGTTCAGCTTCCTGCTGAGAGATCTTCAGGGCTGCAGCGAGTTGGCTCGGCGAGTTCTTCAGGTAAAGGACATTCTCACCTCGCCCGGCGGCCGCGAAATTTCCTCGCTCAGTGACGCCGAATGCCCGAATCGCCAATTCCGCATCTTCGTCATCGAGAGCATCGCGAAACTGTTGGGCGGTCCAGAGATAATATTTGCCTTCCTCACCCTCGGAATCGGCGTCTTCGGCGTCATAGAAGCCACCTTGAGGCGATGTCAGGTGTTGCAGCACGTAGTCGAAAGTTTGGCGAGCGGTGGCGGCGTATATCTCCCTGCGTGTTGCCTGATAGGCATCGATGTAAGCCGTGGCGGCCTGCGCTTGGTCATACAGCATCTTTTCGAAGTGCGGCGCCCGCCACCCGGCATCGATGGAGTAGCGATGAAAGCCGAATCCCAGTTGGTCATAGATGCCTCCCGCGCGTAAGGCGTCCAGGGTCTTCTCGGCCATATCCAGCGCTTTGGCGTCAGAGGTCCGCTTCCAGTACTGAAGCAGAAAAGAGATGTCCAGATAGGGAGGGAATTTGGGAGCGGCGCCGAAACCACCGTAGCGGGAGTCGAAGG
>JASHYZ010000074.1 GCA_030042795.1 Terriglobia bacterium
ATCATCGGATACGAGCACACCTTCGTCCACGCGGTTCATGACTTTCTGACCGCACTCGAGAACGACTCTCTTCCTTCACCGAACTTCACCGACGGCGTGAAGAACCAGGCCGTACTCGAAGCTGTTGAGCGCTCGGCAAAGTCGGGGAAGTGGGAGAAGGCCGGATAAGAACGGAAGTCAGAAGACAGGAGTCAGAAGTCAGAAGATTGAGAGATTGCATGATCGGGCCATCGAGTCATTGAACCAACAAGAATCCCACCACTCAAAGGCCCGTTTAAGTAGTCATCCTTTCGATCACGAACTTCTGACTTCTGTCTTCTGACTCCTATACTTCTATGTCTTTCCTCATGGGCATCGACGTTGGCACCACCGGTACACGTGCGGTGATCATTCGTCGCGACGGGCACGTGATAGGCGCCGCCATCGGCGATCACCAGCCGATGCGGATGGAAAGGCCCAGTTGGGCTGAGCAGGATCCTGAGGATTGGTGGCGCGCTACGGTGCAGGCTGTGCGCGCCGTGATTGGCCAGACGGGGGTGAAGGCCAGTGAGATCACAGCCATTGGGCTCTCGGGTCAGATGCACGGCGTGGTGCTGCTGGATGATGCGAGCGCGGTTCTGCGGCCAGCCTTGATCTGGTGTGACCAGCGGAGCCAGCAGCAGTGCGACTGGATTACGTCGCGAGTCGGCGCGGAGAAGTTGAGGAAGCTTGCACTCAATCCGGCGCTGACCGGTTTTAGCGCGCCCAAGCTGTTGTGGGTGCGCGAGCATCAGCCCGCTGTCTACGAGCGCGCCGCGCATTGCCTGCTCCCCAAGGATTTCGTGCGTTTGCGGCTCACCGGTGAATTTGCAACCGACGTCTCCGACGCTTCCGGCACTTTGTTGCTCAACGTGAGCAAGCGCGACTGGTCGAAGGAGATTCTCGCAGCTCTCGGCATTGATCGCGCGCTGCTGCCGGCAGTCCACGAATCGCCCGAGGTGACTGGCCGCGTGACCGCTGGGGCCTCGCTGCTGACAGGTCTCAAGGCAGGAACGCCGGTCGCCGCGGGAGCCGGTGATCAGGCTGCGAGCGCAGTTGGCAACGGAGTGGTGTCACCCGGACTTACTTCGGCTACGCTTGGCACCTCCGGCGTCATCTTCGCTTACACGGATAAGCCCAAGCTTGATCCCAAGGGCCGCATTCACACCTTCTGCCATGCCGTTCCCAGAAAATGGCACGTGATGGGCGTCACGCAGGGCGCCGGGCTTTCGCTGCGCTGGTTTCGTGACGAGCTGGGCGCCGCCGAAACCTGGTACGCCAAGCAAGTAGGCGCCGATCCTTACGAACTCATCCTGCGTGAGGCTGAAAAAGCGCCGCCCGGTTCCGGCGGTTTGCTGTTCCTGCCCTACTTGATGGGTGAGCGCACGCCGCACCTGGATCCCCAAGCGCGCGGCATGTGGTTTGGGCTCACCGCGGCTCATTCGCGGGCACACCTGATCCGATCTATTCTTGAAGGCGTGGCTTTCAGCTTGAGGGACTCGCTTGAGATCTTTGCCGAACTGAAGATTCCGGTGAGCGAGATTCGCGCCTCGGGCGGCGGCTCCCGCAGTGCTCTGTGGCGCCAGATTCAAGCGGATGTCTACGACCGCGAAGTGACCTCGCTTCGCGAAGCTGAGGGCTCGGCTTTCGGCGCAGCTTTGCTGGCCGGTGTCTCCTGCCGGACTTATGATTCGGTTGACGAGGCCGCACGCGAGGCTATCCAGGTGAAAGATCACATCGTGCCCAACGCCGGCAACACGCGACTTTATAGCGAGCAGTACCAAGTGTACCGGAAGCTTTACCCGGCCGTCCGCGAACTTGCCCATGATCTCGGAGCGGCCGGCACCGAGGGCTGAGATGATCGCAAGAGGCGACAAAGTGACCACGATGCTGGGGCGCAAAGGTCCAAGTGCAGCGCGCGTGATGACGTGTCTCGGAGTGTGTCTATGTCTGTGCCTGATGCTTACGCTCGCTCGCGCGGCTCATGGGGCTGCCGCGCCGAATCCGCTCAGAATTGAGAAGACCCAATATCAGGGCTGGGATGTGTACCGCCTTACGAACGGGATCATCAGCCTGGACATCGCCCCGCAGATTGGCGGGCGCGCCATTCAACTCCGGCTGGGTGAGAAGGAGTTTTTCTTCGTCAACCCCGACTTCGCCGGAAAGGTGCTGCCCGAGAGCCAGAACAACCCCGCTACGGGATGGGCGAACTACGGCGGTGACAAAGTGTGGCCGGCGCCTGAGGGCTGGGCGAGCGACAACGAGTGGCCGAGCATTCCGTACTACATTCTCGACGGTAGCCGCTTCGATTTCACGATTGTGACCCAAACTCCGGATGAAGTGGCCGTTCGCGTCACCAGCCCGAAAGATCCGCGTACGGGCGTGCAGTTTGAGCGCACCTTCCATGTTTATGCAGGCACCACCCGCATCAAGGTGGAGCAGGTGATGCGGAACATCAGCCGACGCCAGATTCGATGGGGCATCTGGCACCTGATCCAGAATGACGCCGCTGACGCCCAGGACCCATCGAAGCCGAACCCCGAGCTATATATGTATGTGCCCATCAACCCCAAGAGCATCTACCCTCACGGCTACATCCATATTTACGGCGACGCACGCCACCCGAGCGACGAGGTCATTGACGGCGGCCGTTTGCTCAAGATTCATTACCTCTACCGCGTCGGAAAAGTAGGCGCGGACTCCAGCGCAGGCTGGATGGCGGTTGTCAATGGCCAGAAGAACATCGGCTTCGTTGAGAACTTTGACTACTTTCCCGAGCGCGACTATCCCGATCAAGCTTCCGTCGAAGAATGGAACGACGGCCCGGGAACCATCTCGCGAACGGCATTCGATCAGACGTTGGCCGACGATCCCAAGCGGACGCCATACTTCCTAGAGTCCGAAGTCCTGAGTCCTTTCGCGCGCCTTGATCCGGGACAGCAATATGAATTCACCGTCTATTGGTCGCCCACCAGCGTACCCAATCCTGTACACGACGCAGTCTGGGCGGGCGCTATCAGCGAGCCGCTGTCTGCCGCGACCGAAGGAAATCAGATCACCTTGCGCGGCGTGTTCGGTGTCTTTGCGCCGGGCACGCTCGAGGCCCAGTTCTACAACTCCATCGGACAGATTATCGACCGCGAAACGCTTCAGTCCGTTGATCCCCGCGAGGTCGTGCGGCTCGACAAAACGCTTGCTCTTCCCGCGGACACTTACCGCATCAGCGTGCGCCTGCGCGACAGTGACGGAGAAAATCGTGGATTCCTCGGCAACGTCGTTCTGAGGTAATTCGATTCCCGCCCCCCCCCCGCTCTCGCAAGGACAAACTTCGCGGGAATGAGTGCGCACTCAAGGCTGGCGGCGTCACGGCGCTTGCGCGGGCTGCACAACGTATTCCGACACGCGCCACTTGCTATCCTGATCAAGCACCGGAACCACGACCTCGACGCCGTTCTTTAGCTTCTCGAACGAGGTCCGGTACTGCATGCCCACGAACTGTCCCGGCGGAAGGCCCGGCACGTTCTTCAAAGGGTCAGCCTTCAGGAGCTTTCGGGAAACAACTTTGCCCAGACGCTCGCGCTTGTCCTTCAGATAAGCAATCCAGTCCTTCCGGTCAGTACCTGTCTTCAGAATCGGCGCGGCCGCGTCCCAACTCTCGCCGTATTTCCCTGCGTCGACCAGCGCCAGCCACTGTTCCGTGGCCTGCTGGGCCGCTGCGTTGGCTTGCGCTTGAGCCGGTTTTGGGACACCGAAGCCAAGGAAAGAGCCGGACAGCAGGATTGCGCACGGCAGCAGCCATCGGAAACGATTCATGCCAACTCCTTGTTGATTTCCCGCGTCTCGCCTGAGCCAGCTCACGCTGCCGGCGCGCAAACGCAGGAATGTTTGAACGCTGAAGCTAGTTAGTTAGCCTAGCTCGCGAAGGGGTAACGCCCGAGGTCGAGGGCCCGGTCAGCCACTTGCCGCCTGAGGCCGATGAGATCGGGCGGGGTGCGGCGCAGGAAGCGGCGGAGCACGCCAAATTGGACGCGCAGCGTGTCACCCTCCGCGATGCGCGCCAGCGCCCGGCGGGCTTCGGTCTCCATTCGGTCCGCAGCCTCGTAGATGAAGCAACGGGTGGCCGCCACTTCCGCGCCCTGGACGCCGCTTGAGACGCGCTGAGCCTTCTTTCGTGTCCGGAGCAGAGCGCTCTCCATGTCATAGACATCCATCACCAGGTCGCTGAGCACGCCAACAACCTCCTGTTCGTCGGCCAATGCCTGCATGTACTTCTGCACCGCGCTGCCGGCGACCAGCAGTACCACTTTTTTAGCGCCCGCCACCAATTGCGCCTCTGCTGCCAGCAATCCATCTTCGGAAGGCTCGTCGAACGACGGGGCGGCGAGAAC
>JASHYZ010000001.1 GCA_030042795.1 Terriglobia bacterium
CCGGCGTCCGCCAGCATCTTGAGAAAGTCATTACCCATTTGAACGAAACGATTGCCCGCCCGCCGGTACTCCCTTTCGGCTTCTTCTTGTTCACTTTTCAACCAGGGTTCCACATGCCGTCGGGCAATCTCTTGGGCTTCGTGATTGAGGCGGCGTCGGTAAGAGGGCCCCATCGCGTAGCGGAGGGTCGGCAGCATGTTGTCGAATTCCCGATTGGCCAGGGGCAGTACAGAGGCCACAAAGGCGTTGTGCCGCCTCACGAACAGGGTGGAGAGGTGCTGCTGCTCCGCCATTAACAAAAACCCGAGGTCGCGCATCGACCGCTCGGCTTCAGCGATGGTCTCCCGCATCCGGGCAATGCGCCGCTCGGATTCCTCAATCGGCCGCTGGAGCGCGTCGCGCTCCTCGTTGATGATGGCTAGTAATTCCTCGCTGAGGCGGCTGATGCCCCGCTCGCAAGCCGCGTGGATGATCGCGCGTCCGGAATCCTGGACCAGCCGCTGGAGGGCTTCCACCAGCTTGCCCCAATCGCGCTCCGGACCTCGATGTTCAGCCAGCCGTTCGGCGGCGCTGACTTGAAAGATCGGCCCGACCGGGCGCTGCAAGTGCTTTTTCAGCAGCCGGTCGGTGAACTCCATTGCAGCAGCTCTCTCTGCATCCGTGGTCCGGTCGGCCTTATTCAAGACGATAATCAAGTCCTGAATTTGTTTTGCCACAGTCCGTACGACTGCAAGCTCGTCGCCCGCCAGCGGAGGATCCGCGCCCACCACTACCAGAGCCGCATCAATGTGCGGTATGAAAGCTTGAGTGGCTGCCGTGTTGCCGCCGAATGCCGATCCCAGTCCCGGCGTATCGACGAGGCACATTCCCGTTGCCAGTAGTGGACTCGGGACAAAGGCTTCCGCACCTTCCACGCCTTTGGTGTTTTCCGGATTGTGCTCTTCGGAGACGTACTCTTTCAGATCGGCGACGAGGATCTCCGACCAAGTGCCATCCCGGCCGTGGACACGCGCTCTCCTGCGCTCGCCGTAGCGAATCACCGTAGGTACGGCCGTGACGGGAGTAAAGCCAACGGGCAGGATCGAGTCCTCGACCAGGGCGTTAATCAGTGTCGATTTGCCACGTTTGAACTGGCCGATGCAAGCAACATAGAAGCGGCCCTCCGAAATGCGAGCGGCAAGCGATCGCGCTTCCTGGCTGACTCGATTTGAACCTAATTCTTCCCCAATCGCTGCCAACTCAAAAAGCCTACCTGCGCCATCCACCTCGCCGGCCGGGGAGGATGGCCTCGCCTCTCCTTCCTCAGGCACTGCATTCACCTTTTGATCTACACTGAGAGTCATCGTTGATTGCACCGGCTGCAACGCCTTGTTTTATGCGACCCTGCGAGACGCCATTGAGCGGCGGCCCACCCGACCCCGCAAACCCTCTTCATGAACCCGATCAGCACTTCCACCGAGCGACGGATGAACGTCTGTTCGTCCATTGTGGGCGGGACGCCGAAAGAGCGACATCTCCGGCGACCCGTTCCGGCGAGAAATCGTCTCACAGCAGGTACTGAACACGCCAAGGAGCTTGCAACCGTTTGTCGCCCACCAACTGGCTAAGGGCCTGATGGTACGCTACACGCTCATCCTCGCTCTGTAAGCTACGGCGAAGCGCGTCATGCTTGAGCGCATACCGCTCCATGTTCTCGGCCAGGCGCTCCAGGACCGCCGCCTCAAAAGCGACCAATTGGCTGGCCACCTCAGCATCCGGCAACTTCCGCAGAAGCGCGCTCAAATGGGGAAGGCAGAGAACAGGCGTTTTCGACAATCCGCCGCCCATGCTGGTTATCTCCCGTACGATCTCCTCGATGACCCGTTCCTCCGCGCTAAGTTGTTCCTGGCAGGCCCGGCATTGTTCCGGCTTCGTGAGCAGTCGCTTCGTCTCAGCTCCTAGCGTGTTTCGGCCCTCCGATTCGGCCAGGCCGCTCAGCCTCTTGCTGAGCGTCATCAGTACCGCTGGAAACGATGCCGCGATCCCCTGGGGCGACGCAATTTCGGAATACTGCCAGGTGTGGAGCGGACACAGCCCTCCGCGGCTGGCGAGGGTTGATCGCTCCTGGGCATTGATCAGGATCTGATATTGAAATTTCGCCATGAACTTGAACATCGCGTCAGCTACGCGAGTACAGACGCGGCACGCCTTGCGTACCGCCTCGGCGACTTCAGGTTCAAGCGTTGGCATCACTCCTTTTGCAGGGGTAGCCGAGAACCCTTCACCTGCACCGGCTGTTTCAATGACTCGATCACGAATATTTACAATTCGAGCTGCCACCTCGTCGAATGTCGCCTTGTGCCCTTCCGTAGGAGCAACAGGGTCCAAGTCGGCGAGCAACGACAGCGCCCTTTCGCAAAGGCGCAGCAGGAATTCCCTATTCTTCTCGGTGGTCAGGAACTCGATAAGCTCCGCTTCAAGGGCAGGTAATCCGCTGCTGGCGAGCCGCTCGGGAACTCCGACGAGCTTCGCCTCGAGCCCCGCCAAAGCTGAAACCGCCAGAAGCCGCGGTTCGTGAAGCCCGGTCTCCTGCTCGATCTGTTCACGAACGAAATTCAGTACCTTACCGCGCTGCTCTTGCGGAGCGAGGTCGGC
>JASHYZ010000075.1 GCA_030042795.1 Terriglobia bacterium
GGAAGGCTCTCGGCTACGCATCGAAAAGCGCTTACGTCGAGGCATCGGCCAGCGCAAACCAGACCTCCGCTCGAAAGATCGAACGGTGGGCGCAAAAATGGCGGCGGCGAGAGAGCCTTATTGACCTTCTCGATACTCCGCCCGGCCCGGAGCGCAGCGAACATCCGCCCAGCCTCGACGCCGATATGCGCGCCCATCTCTATGACTGTTTCGTCATCAAGAAACGGAAGCCGGGCCAGTGCTACGCCTCGCTGGTGAGCTACCTTGAGCGTAAGCAGCAATCGGCCGGCTGCAACATTGATCACCATTACGTCATCCCCTCTCGGCCCACGGTCAGCCGCTACCTGAAGTCTCTCGGTTCCATCGATCACGCCGCGCGGCAAGGTCCGGACGCACTGAAGGCCGCATGCGGCCACATCAAGCGCACCTATCGTGACATTCGCTCCCTTGACCGCGTGGAAAGCGACGAGTTCAAACTCGATTTCTTCTCCTACATCAAGGCCCGCCCTGCAGTGTGCAAGCGCTTCTGGCTGTTGATGACCTATGACGAGCGCTCGATGTATCCGCTGGTTTGGAAGCTGGTAGAAGGCGACCGCTTCGATAAGCGCCACGGCATCACCGAAGAGGAAGAGATCGACTTGCTGGTTTGCTTGTTGCGTCAATATGGCGTGCCAGGCACGCTGGTATCAGATCGCGGGCGGTTCCGTGGCAACACGTTCGGTGGAGATCGGCGGTTCGAAGAGGCCGATGGAATCCTTGACCGATTCGGGATCACGCACGAAATGCCGCGTGAGAAAAACCCGCGCGGCTCGCGCCTCGAACGCTTCAATCGTTTTCTCGCCGACAAATCGCGCACGATGCCCGGATGGATCGGAGCAAATGACAAAGAGCGTGCGATGACGCCCGGAGACGCGCAGTTCGCCATCCATGAACAATGGGCTGCTGGAAAGGCGCCACAGACGCCGTTGCTTTCAACTGCCGAGTGCTTCACCAAGATTAACGAGTGGATGGAGGAGTGGCGCAGCCATGCG
The DNA here is from genome assembly GCA_030042795.1 of Terriglobia bacterium. Next base: position 1,032 of record JASHYZ010000075.1, read on the forward strand.
AGCGAAGGCACAGACATGGACGGCCTCTCGCCCCACGCCGTCTTTGAGCATAACAAGCCGGCTGAAGGTTTCCGTAAGCCCGACGAAGTCGAGATTACCGCGAAAACAGCGGAGCACCGCGAAGTGACCGTGCGCGAAGGCGGATACGTCTATTTCGATAAGGTCTGGTACTGCCACGCCCAACTGGCGGACTTCCAGGGGGAATGCTTCGAAGCCACGCGAACCCGGCACGATCACCAAAAGATATCTCTGCTGGTTTCAGAGAAGCCGCGCGTGATGATTGTTGCGCCACTCGCCGGGCGAGTCGGAAGTGACAAGGCCAGACTTTCCGCCGAAATGGCATTTCGCACGCGACTGCGCAAGCAGATCGGCGCCACAGTCGAGCCACTGCCATACGACCCGGGCGCTCAATTCTCAGAGACTCAGACCGCTCAAGACGCCGCTCCGCAGCCCCAGGCGTCCCCTGCCACTGCTGAGGCAGAACGCGAAATCTCAAGCTCCGAGTGGATGATGGAAAACAACCGCTTCGAGCGTCAAGTGAAACCGCTGGACTTTGCGGACTTGGAGTATTAAGCCCCATGTTTGACATCGTGCGTCGTGTGCTTGGCGGAGGCCCGGAGTTGATCGGTGAGCTTCAAAGGCGCGAATTTTTCCTGCGGGATGAGGCGGCAGAACTTCGCCAGTGCCTTCGGGAGCGAAGGATAGAGCCTTCGCGCGTCCCACTTGGAAGCGTGCAATTTGCAACCTTATTGACCAACGGAGATGCCCAGCTCGCCGCCTCTGCCGTCTCGCGCGGAGTGGTGACGCGGGAAGAGCTGGAATGGATCAACCGGCTGCTGAAACTGAAAGCGCCGAACGAAACTCGCGACGAACTTACCCGACTTGTGGAACGAAAGATTGAAGGGAGAGATAGCGATGGCCGGCCCCGTCACCCCGGAGTCTCAGGCGCCCGCAGACGTACTCGTTAACAGCGTGGTAAAGAACCTCGCCGCTCTCGCTACGCGCGCTTGGCAAAAGCAGTGGATCATCACCTTCACCGCTCCAACTGGAGTGGGTAAGACCACCGCAGTTGATTACGCCGAGCGCAGCCCGCCGTTTGCCCGGCTGGTGCTTCGCTGCAAGAGCATCACCACGCGCTATTCCATCCTTCACACTATGGGGCTTGAATCTGGCGAGAAGTGGAACACACACGGCCGGAATTGGATGCGCGCTTCAGACCTCTACGCCCGCATCGTGGAAAAGGTTCGCGAGCGCCCGTACCTGTTGATTGTGGATGAGGCAGACCGCTTGCGCACGGACTGCTTCGAGATGCTTCGCGACTTCTGGGATGACGCCAAGTTGCCCATCTTGCTTGTAGGGAACGAAGTGTTGACGGACAAGTTGAACCGTCAGCATGAGCGACTGTTTCGGCGAATCCGCGTTCGCTTCGATCAACCGCCGCTGCGCGAAGCAGAGCTGCGCACGCTGCTGGAATTCATGCGCCAGGATGTGACGGACGCGGAGTTTTCGCTGCTTTGGAAGTTGGTAGGGGGATCGCCCGGCTTCGCCGAGGCGTTGATTGAGAACGCCAATGAGATCGCCGCTAGTCAGCGGGTCAAGCGCGGGATCGAGGCGCTGGAAGGCGCCGTGCGGTACTTCCCGACGCTGCGCAAGGCGGTATAGCCAGTGCGGACTCCGTGAAATTTTACGTTACATGCTCGCTTGGTGAGCCGCACGCTTGGTCGCCGTGTTCCATTGGTCATGTTACATTCTTAACCCTTGTCCTTCCTTATACTTGCCAGATTCCTGTTCCATCGTACCTATCAGGTTACATTGACGTAACGTGTTCTCTGCTCGCAAGTCCTTTGTTTTCTGTATACCATGTAATTCTTAGATGTAAACTTGGCGCACGTTCCGCCACGATCTCTGAACAGCTTGCCACTTCGCCGTGCTGATTCTACATGAGTTGCCACGAGTGGCTTGATACGGCCACTACCAGGAACTGTGAACAGTCATATTGCTCAAGCCGAAGCGTTGTGGCTTTCCTGAATCGCGCCGAACGCAGCCGCGGCGGCAGCAACGGTGCGTTCAATGTCCGCCTCCGTGTGCGCCGCAGAGAGCATCACACATTCGAACTGCGACGGCGGCCAGTAAATGCCGTGCTGCAACAGAGCACGGAAAAATGCTCCGAAACGAGCGGTGTCTGATTTTCGGGCGCCGGCATAGTCGTCAACCGCTTGCGCGGTGAAGAACGGAGTCATCATCGATCCGCAGCGATTCAGGGTTAGAGGGACGCTTTTTGTTTTTGCTTCTTTGATGAGACCGTCAGACAGCCGTCCTGAAATCCTGTCAAGCCGCCGGTAGAAATCCGGTCGGGCAATGACTTCGAGCGTCTTGATTCCGGCGGCTACGGCCAGCGGATTGCCAGAGAGCGTTCCTGCCTGATAAACCGGCCCCACAGGTGCTACCCGATCCATTAAGTCGGCGCGCCCGCCGTAAGCACCCACTGGTAACCCGCCGCCGATGATCTTGCCGAGCGTAGTGAGATCAGGTTTGATCCCATACAATTCCTGAGCGCCTCCAAAGGCCACGCGGAAGCCTGTGATGACCTCATCAAAAATCAGGATGGTACCTTGTTCGGCCGTGAGGCGGCGCAGACGATCGAGGAATCCTGCGCGGGGCGGAACGCAGCCCATGTTTCCGGCGATGGGCTCCACAATCGCGGCGGCGAGTTGGTTCCGATGCGCCGCAAAAGCCGCATCCAATGCAGCGAAGTCGTTGTAAGGAATTGTGATGGTGAGTTCCGCCAGCGGGCGCGGAACCCCAGGGCTGTCCGGCAGGCCGAGCGTAGCAACACCAGATCCGGCCTTCACCAATAGGCTGTCGGCGTGTCCGTGATAACAGCCGTCAAATTTCAGGATTTTGTCTCGCCCGGTGGCGGCGCGCGCCACTCGCAGCGCGGACATCGTAGCCTCGGTTCCCGAACTTGTCAGCCGAACGCGCTCGATGGAAGGGAAGGCTTGTTGGATGCGGCCGGCAAGCTCGACTTCGCCGGCGTGGCAGGCCCCAAAACTGGTACCGTTTGTCGCGGCTTGCGTAATCGCTTGGACAATCTCCGGGTGCGCGTGACCCAGGATCAGCGGCCCCCACGACATGACGTAGTCAATGTACTCGCGGCCGTCCGCATCAATAATCCGTGAGCCCGCGCCCCGCTCGATGAACACGGGTTCGCCACCCACAGCCCGAAAAGCCCGCACGGGCGAATTGACGCCGCCCGGCATTCGTTCAAGCGCGGTCTTGAAGAGCTGCTGAGACTTGGTCATGAGCAAGTCAACAGTCTACAGTCGACGGTTGAAAGTTAAACACCTGGGAGCGGGGAAGTTTTCATACCTTCGCTGTTCCTGGCGAAGAGCCGCTCCAAGGCCCGCCGATCATGCCATCCCCGGCCGATCGCAACAGGTCTCCGAATGAGCGCACGAAGGTCCAGCAAACCCTGGCCGCAAGACTGGGATAGGTCTGCGAACCGTCGATCAAATCCTGCATCAGTTGCCGGAAGGCGCGGCTCCTGCGGGCATATTCGATCATTCGGGTGACTGAGGACTCGCCTAGGAACGTGCCCAGGTAGAATCGGTGCGAAAGCCGGGCGCCAAAGGCCAGCTTTCTGACGAAGTCGCAGCGCACGCGCTCCGGGTAGCGCTCAGGCGTACCATCGAGAATCGAATCAGCCAGCAGTTCCCCCGATCGCATGGCGAAATAAATCCCCTCCCCCGTGATCGGGTCCACCAACCCCGCGGCGTCTCCAGCCAAGGCCCAACCCGGACCGGCGAGTGTAAGGTTTTTCCAGCTTGCGCGGCTCAGCGTAGGAAGCAAATGGCTGAAGATGGGAGCCCTTAGGGCAGCATCCGAATCGTAGCCGTAGGCTCGCATGAAGGCGTGCAGACGGCTCTTCAATCCGGCCATTGCCGAGGCACCGATCTTGCCAGCGATGCCGATGGACAGATGGTCGGGACGCGGAAAAGCCCAGGCGTAGCCTTCAAAATTCTCAAAGAACTGGACGCGAACCGGGCCGTCGCCGCCCGGCGCGTAATAACCGAAGGTCTGGATGAAATCGTCAAGACCAAAATCGGGAAGTAGGCGTCGGCGAAGGGCTGTGCGTGCGCCGGCAGCAAGAATCAGCCGGTCGCAAAGGTAGCGTGCGCCACCCCGCGACCGAAGTTGCCACCCTTGGGGCGTGCGCTCGAACCCAAGCACGCGTTTCGCGATTACCTCAGCCCCGGCCTCGCGAGCACGGTCGAGCAGCAAATTGTTCAGCACGCTACGGGAATAAATGGCAAGTGGCCGGTGAAGTTGCAGGTGCACTGAGTCCCCGTTCGCCGCCACAAACTCCGCATCACGAATCAGCGTGTGCGGTTCCACGGCGTCCAGCAGAAAGGGATACCGCCGGAGGGCTTTGTGAGTGAGGCCACCGCCGCAAGGTTTTTCCCAGCCGAGCTTCTCCTCAAACACCAGGACGCGAAGTCCGGCGCCACCCGCTGCCAGGCGCTCCGCGGCCATCGCTCCGGCGGGTCCGCCTCCAATAATGCCAATGGTTTCCATATGACTGGCTGATGGTCAGAATACCATACGTCCTTGACAGTTCAGTTTGATCGAACGGCGGAATCTATCGCCACTCAGGAGGAGGAGAGAAGAATCTCGCAGGTCGTCTTGCGGAGCGATATTCCTCTCCCTCGCCGAGCTCGGTGCCAGAATGACACAGTTCCAGACTGTTGCTCGACAAACCACAAAGTACGGAGTCATGCCTGTTTCGTAGGCGCGAGGGTGGAAGCAAGAGCAGCGGGTTCAGGCTGAGACTGAAATTGAGTTCCGGACGTCAAGCGTTCGCCCTCCTCTGGCGGCAACACAGGCTGCCGCGATGCGAGCACCTCTGCGGAGAGCAGAACCAGAGTGATCCACACCAGATCGGCCGTCAGCAGGTGCGCCAGTTGCATGCCGAGGGGAGCTAGAAGCACAAGGTTGAGCACGCCCAGCAAGAATTGGACGGTAACCAGCGCCACCAGCCACTGAGCCAAGCGCCTTGTATTGGACGAAACGGGTGAGCCGAGGGCACGCATACCGAGAAAGATCAGGTATCCACCCGCAGCCACCGCGATCAGCGGGTGAATGATCCGCAGCCGCAGCAAGGGATTCGCAGAGGCCGAGAAGTCGAGTTGGAAACCTTGGCTCAGCGAGGTCGCGTGAAAGAGGGTGTCTCCCAGTGCGGCGACGGTTCCAGTCACCGCCATGGCGAGTGCTCCAAGCAACCCGACGCCGTACAAAAGTAGGAGCTTCAGAGTCTGTATAAAAAGTCGTGGATTCCTGCTTTCGCGGGAATGACTCCGCTGGGACAGATCTCTGAATTCCACAACGTCATCCCCGCGTAAGCGGGGATCCAGTCTTGATGTCTGCACACACGAGTTTTCACACAGACTCTTCAGGCCCGGCTTTATCTGTATACCAGAAGACGCGTCCACCACAGAGGGCACCGAGAATACAGAGGAAAGCGTCTGTGTGACTCGGTCATTTGTGTGGTGAGATTCTCGGGTCGCGGCTGGGGGAGCCATGCCGGCCGAGCTGGCCGTCAGCGCGAGGAAAGCGAGCAACAAAAAGGTGTTGGTGAGATGTAACGAGAGGATCCATGCGCGCGTCAGCGAAGCGTTAGTTCCAACCTGGCCAAACAGCACCAGCGCCGCGCCAATCAAGCCCTCCGTCAACGTGAAGATCAGCGCTGCTGCTGCGTGCCGCCGGACCACATGCCCCGAACTGAACTGCCGGAACGCGAAGACCAGCAGCAGCACCACCAGGATTACGGCAATGCCGCTGCTGGCGCGGTGAGCGAACTCGATGAGGGTGGCGATCTGCGACGCGTGCGGAATCACCACACCTTGACAGAGCGGCCAGTGCTCTCCGCAACCCGCTCCCGAACCGGTGGCGCGAACAACCGCGCCCCAAAGAATCACCAGCAGGTTGTAACCAAGCACGCACCAGGCGTACGCGGCGAAGCGCCGGTCAGAAGCGAGCGATCGGGGACGAAGTTCTTCCATCTCGACGAATGTAGCACACCCAGCTTTTTGCAGCAGTGCTCCGAGCCCTCTATTGAGGTTCGCAAAGTTGCGCGCAGAGCGGATTGATGAGAGCGGTTTCGCCCTGATCGAGAACTCCTCACCCGGCCCGCTCCGGCTGACGGAAGCGCCGGCAGCGGGCCACCCTCTCCCTTGGGAGAGGGGGAACCGCGCAGCGGTGGGTGAGGGGCTGTTCGAAAGAAGATCGACACCTCCAGCCCAGCCTATGCTCTGTAATTCCGGCTAAGCAAGCCGCCTCACTCCACCGTGACGCTTTTCGCGAGGTTGCGGGGCTTGTCCACGTCGCAACCTCGCAGCACGGCGCAGTAGTAGGCAAAAAGTTGCAAGGGCACGACGGTCAAAAGCGGCGTCAGGATTTCGTGGTTCGACGGCACTTCGATCACATCATCTACGAGAGGTCTCAGCCGCGTGTTCCCGGCCGTTGTGACGGCAACGATGGGACCCTCGCGAGCTCGAATCTCCTGAATGTTAGAAGCGATCTTTTCATAGGAGCCGTCCGCCGGCGCCAGCGCCATGGTGGGAAACGAAGGATGAATCAGCGCGATCGGTCCGTGCTTCATCTCGCCGGCTGCGTAACCTTCAGCATGAATGTAGGCTACTTCTTTGAGTTTCAGGGCGCCTTCGAGAGCAATCGGGTAATGATACTTGCGACCGATATAAAGAAAGTGGCTCGCTTGGCAGTATTTTTCAGCCAACTGACGGACGCGTCCAGCGCCCGCCAGAATCTCACGGATTTGATCGGGCACCAGCTCGAGTCCCCTCAGCACGGCGTCACCCTGCTCGTAGGAGAGGTCACGGCTGCGGCCCACCAGCACGGCTATGAGAATCAGAATGGTGAGTTGCGAGACGAAAGACTTGGTGCTGGCCACGCCGATTTCAATTCCCGCGTGCGAGTAGACGCCGGCGTGTGTCTCGCGAGCAATGGTGCTGCCCACCGCGTTCACCAGGCCGAGCACCAGCGCGCCTTTGCGCCTGGCCTCGCGCAGGGCTGCCAGGGTATCGGCCGTCTCGCCGGACTGGCTGATGGCCAGCACCACGGTGTTCTGCCGGATATTCAGCTTGCGATAGCGAAACTCAGAGGCTAGCTCGGTCTCCACCGTGAGGTCGGTGAAGCTCTCGAAAACGTAGCGAGCATAAAGTCCCGCGTAGTAACTCGTGCCGCAACTGACGATGATCAAGTGACGCGCCTGAAGCAGGCGGTCAAACACCGACTCCAGACCTCCCAGTTTGGCGACGCCTTCCGAGTGGTTCAGCCGGCCGCGCAAGGCGTTCTCCACTGCCTCGGGCTGCTCAAAGATCTCCTTGAGCATGAAATGGGGAAACTCGCCGCGGTCCATTGACTCCAGGCCGCCGTCGATGAGCGTGGGGCCGCGATCCACGGCCCGGTTATCCAGCGTCTTGATACGAAACTGGCCTGGCTCGAGGCGAGCGACCTCGTTATCCTCAAGGTACACCACCTGGTCAGTATGCTGAGCGAGAGCCGCCACATCGGAGGCGGCTAACGACTCATCCTTTCCGATCCCCAGCACAATCGGGCTGCCCCGGCGCGCCACGATGATTTCACTGGGCCGGCCGGCGTGCACCACCGCCACTCCGAAAGTGCCCTGCACTTGAAGAAGGGCCTTCTGCACCGCAGCTTCGAGGTCGCCTGTGTATCCAGCTTCCACGAGGTGTACCAGCACCTCGGTATCGGTCTCGCTGCGGAAGGTGTGGCCGGCAGCCAGCAGCTTCTTCTTCAGCGCCTGGTAATTTTCGATGATGCCGTTGTGCACGAGAAAAATGCGGTCCGTGCAGTCCGTGTGAGGATGGGCGTTGGCTTCTGTCGGCTTACCGTGCGTCGCCCAGCGTGTATGAGCGATGCCGACCGTCCCGGCTGGCGCGTCGTGGCTCACCTTTTCATCGAGCGCGGTAACCTTGCCCACCACGCGCGCCAGATAAGGTGTACCCGAATCGAGAATGGCTACACCGCTCGAATCATAGCCCCGATATTCGAGGCGCTTCAGCCCGTCGATGAGGACGTCACGCGCCGTTTGCTGGCCGGTATAAGCGACAATGCCACACATATTGATCGTACTTGGCGCTCGCGCTCACGGCTTGGCGGCAGCCTTCGGTTGAGCTTGATGAAAATCCTCGCGCCGCGCAGCCAAGAGTGGCTGTGCCACCGGTGACCCAGCCACTCTCGCCCCTGCTGTGTGTCCCCACCAACATGTAGGAACTCGCATGCACAAGCTGAAAGCCCGTGCCACGTGGCACGGCCATCTCGGAGGTGGAAGGAACTCAAGCCGGCGGTCCCTTACAGGGCAGGCTCTGACCGCCGCTACAGCTTTCGCCAAGCCTCAACGTGGCCTCAGGTTCGCTTGAGTTCATTGTGCCCCCCCGTCACCACTGCCGCCAGCCCAAGTCCCCAGAAGATGTGAAGGAGTCAACAATCTCGCGAAAAGACACCAAAGCACAAAGAAACGCAAAGTGCAACTCCTTTGGTTTATTTGCGGGCCTTCGCGGCTTTGCGTGAGGCGTTTTGCTTACGTACCAATTTCTTCACACCTTTTCAGCCCCCAGCACACAACTCTTTGCATCGTCTCCACATTCCCCCAGAGTTCGATTGTGTCTGCGCCAGACGACCCCTCCAGGGTCTACTCGCCCATCCTCCTCAGTTACGCAACACGACAGAGGCAAGATGGCCGTACACAACACAGGGAAGAGCGCCTGTACAACACGGACAGGAGTGCCTGTGCCACTGGTCTGCTAAAGGTAGCCCAGTTCTTTGCCGAGGCTTCGTAGCTGAGCCATGTCAATGAACAGTTCCGCTTGCGTGGCGTCGTAGCCCCTTTCGAGGGTGCGCCGTAAGTGCAAGGCAGCGATTTCCGCCAATTGTTGATCTTTCAGCGCCCTTCCCTCAAGTTGCCGCAGCGCTGTGAGCGCCGCACAGGAAATTGACACCGTCACACGCTGTCCGTTCACCCGGAACCAGCAGTCAATCGTGTCGCTATGGCGAGTAGCGATGGCAGGAAATAAGTGCACGAACCGGCATTGCGCAGGCGCCGGCAACGCCTTGGCGCTGACCTCAAACGGGGTGACCAGATAACTCATTCAAGACTCCGGATAGGATTAGGCGCGATAGCCACCGCGGACGAAGATGTGAAAAAATGCGGCAAAACTCTGACGCAAAGGCGCAAAGCGAGCGCAGTAAACAAAGCACTTCTTCTTTGCGCTTTGCGGAGACCTTGCACTCTTTCACACCTTCGACCGCAATGGGCCAGCAGACGCACCCTATTATACAGGAAGCACTATCGCGTCCGCTTCGTCGCCAAGCCCAACTGGCCCCAACGGCCAGCGTGCCCTGAGCGATGTCCGCAGCAGGGAAGGAGATGAACTTTCCGCGGCCAGCCTCCGCTTGGTTCGGTTGTTGAGTAGGGCTCTTGCCAACGCTCTCGACTGCTGCCGACGTGAAACGGAAGATGGCCCAAACGCAGGATCCGGAAAGCGACTAACTACCTTTATTATCTATAACGTTCCAGGATAACTCATATTAACTTGTTTGTTTTCAAACATATTCCAGGGTATTCTCATTTGTCTCATTTTTCTCATTTTCGGTCCTTTATTATCAATAACATTCCAGGGTAGGCCAAAAAAAATTTCCTTTTTTCTGAGGGCGTAACCTCCTCGGTCCAGTGAAAAGGAGTGAATTCCCGCTCCGCTTCCGCCGGGACAAGCCCCCGACCTACCCGGCCTTTGCCCATCGTGGGGCTCCGCCTTCGCTGAGCCAGCGGCATCACAGAGGGGATCACACCGCTGGATCTTATGGGCTCCACTCCGGAGCCGTCATTCCGTTGAAGGCGGGAATCCATGAAGCTCGCACACAAGCCCTGCTCGCTTCCCTTTTCTCTTCGATCGCACAACCCCTTCATTATCAATAACCCATTGGCCTTACAAGAATAACTTGCCTGTTTTCAATCACTTCTTGGCTTTGAAAATATCGGTCCTTTGTTTTATTGGCTTTGTTTGTAAAGTTTTGTTGGGTGAAGTCCACGTGCCCGCCAAAT
>JASHYZ010000076.1 GCA_030042795.1 Terriglobia bacterium
AGGAGAACTGTCGCTGCCCGAAGAATTGGAGCTTGTATTTGAACTCGAGGATGTTGTGCTGGGTGTCTGCGAGGAATTGCCTCCGCAGAACACCATGAAGACTACCGCAGCCAGCACAAGGCCGGCCGCAGCGACTCCGAAGAGTCGAGCGCGCATGGGAAACCTCCTGTAGCAGCTCGAATTTCCCGTGGGTGGCGATTTCCCTCGGGCACGCGATGTTCCACCGCCGCAGACAAACAGATCTCGAATAACTCCCTTCTTGTCAGCGAAGTGCAAGCATTCAACTGCCGGGCATCGGTCCTTACGCACCCAGAATTAGGGATGTTTGGGTAGGAACGGGAACTTTTTACACACTGAAGTGAGCGATGTCTGAGGCGGTTCAAACCTTTAGACCTCCGTTGCCATCTCACTTTAGGCGCTCTCAAACCGCCGAGCCGGCGCCGAAATCCAGATGAGGGTAAGGAAGAATTTTGATGGCCCAGCCCGAACACACGCTTCGTGCCAAGTCCCGCCTGGCACCTCGAAAACCTGGTTGGCGAGGGCAGCAACTTTGGATGCTGCTCCCTGTGTTTCTACTGGCACCAACCGCCGAGCCTCAGCAGAGTCAACAGCAGCCAGAGATCTCCGTGAGCGTCAAAGTGGTGAACGTGTTCGCGACGGTGCAGAACAAGCAGGGCGGCATCGTTCAGAATCTCACCAAGGATGACTTCGAGCTTCAAGAGGACGGACGGCCACAAAGCATTCGCTATTTCTCGCAGGAGACTGACCTGCCTCTCACATTGGGGCTGTTGGTAGACACCAGTTTGAGCCAAAGACGCGTTTTGGGCCAGGAGCGGAGCGCCAGCGAGACTTTTCTGGACCAGGTCCTCCGCGAAAACAAAGACAAGGCCTTTGTGATTCACTTTGATCGCGAAGTGGAGCTTCTGCAGGACGTCACCGCGTCGCGTCAGTTGTTGCAATCGGCGTTGGCAGAACTTGATGAGCCGCAAATGCAGCGCACCCGCGGAGACGATACATCTGGAGGCGAGCCTGGAGGCAACCCCGGGGGACAAGGCCGCCGAAGGGGCGGGTCAGGCGGTGGCACTCTGCTTTATGATGCCGTGTATTTGGCCTCGAAGGAAGTTATGGCCAAGCAGCAGGGGCGGAAGGCCTTGATTGTTCTTTCCGACGGAGTTGACCGGGGCAGCCAGGAGACGCTGGCCAGCGCCGTGGAAGCAGCCCAGCGCGCCGACACTCTCGTGTACTCCATTCTCTTTACGGATGACGAGCCCTACGGGGGCTTCGGTGGTCCCGGCCGCGGGGGAATGGGTGGTATGGGCCGGCATGGCGGTTGGCCGGGCCGGTACCCACAAGAATCACGGCCGGACGGCAAGAAGATTCTCGATCAGGTTTCACGGGAAACCGGCGGCCAGCTCTTTGAGGTATCGAAAAAGCACTCGATCGACCAGATCTACGACGACATTCAAAACGGACTGCGAAACCAGTACAGCCTGGGCTACACCCCCGAAGGCACCATTCCGGGAGCGGGCTTCCACAAGATCAGCGTGACCACGAAGGAAAAAGGTCTCGTTGTTCATGCCCGCGAGGGCTATTACCGGGATCAGTAGGCCGCGCGCTAGCCGTACCGCAAGTGGCTGCAAAGAAAATGGAAGACTCATGCAAAGATGCCGGGGCCGCAATGAGGGTTCTTGTTTCCGTCACTGACTTTGCGCCTTTGCGCGAGATGCCTTCGAGATTCTTCTACGCGCCGCCGGCGGCACTAGCGCCCGCACGTCCGGCGGTTGCGATCCCATAGATGCCCAGAACAATCGCTACAATACCCACAACCCAAGTCGCTGTCTCTCCGATGTACCCCGGAGCCTGCATTGAAACCCCGCAAGCAATACAGATGATTCCGCCGGGCGTAATCAGCAGAGCACCCACGATGATCTCCCAGGCCCACGCGAGGTAGGTGATCAAGCGTCTCATAAACACCTCCGTTAGTTTTCGGACCGATGTTATCGCACCATCAGAGCGCGAGAATCATAAACAGTAACCGGCGCATTTGCAATCCCCGGCGTTGGGGTGGGATTCTGGAGATCTTGGGAGCGTCAACCGCTTCACGGCCGCTCGTGCCGACGGTGGCTTTGTCGCGCCGGCCGGGAAACAACCCCGCGGTTCGCTGCTCGCTTACACCAGGGTCCAGGCCCCGGAAGCGTCGGACCATTTCTTGGCTTATGTCTGCGGAAGACACCATCGTTGCCATCGCAACTCCGCCGGGACGCGGCGGAATCGGTGTCGTGCGCCTCTCGGGCGACCGTGCCCTCGAAATTGTCTGCGAGGTCGCTCACTTCCCCAAACTTCCACTCGAAACTCAGTACGCGACATTGGGAGAATTCCGTCATCCGCAGTCAGGGTGCGTGCTCGATGAAGTGGTTGTCACCGCGTTCCGCAGTCCACGCTCGTATACGGCTGAAGATGTGGCGGAAGTTTCCTGCCACGGTTCGCCCATTGTCCTAGCCTACTTCGTAGAGTGCTGTCTTGAGCGCGGAGCCCGCGCCGCCGAGCCCGGTGAGTTCACCCTGCGCGCCTTTCTGAACGGACGCATCGATCTTACGCAGGCCGAGGCCGTTCGCGATCTTATCGAGTCTCGTACCCTCTATCAAGCCCAGCTTGCCGCCCAACAGATGGAAGGGGCCGTTTCTTGCCGTCTCAAGCCGCATAAACATTCGCTTCTTGACCTGATCGCTCATCTGGAAGCCAGCATCGATTTTGCCGAAGACGACCTGCCGGTGGCCGGCTGGGACGAAATTGAGCATCGCCTTTCCGCCGTTCGCGCCCAGCTCGAGCAGCTCGCCGAAAGCTACCACTACGGCCGCGTGGTTCGCGAAGGACTCAGCCTCGCCATTGTCGGCCGCCCGAATGTGGGCAAATCAAGCCTGTTTAACCGCCTACTCAACGAGGAGCGCGCTATCGTTACCGCCTCGCCTGGCACCACGCGCGACCTGGTGACTGAGAGCGCGGCCATCGGCGGCATTCCCATTCGCCTGGTGGATACCGCCGGCCTTCGCAAAGCCACCGACGAAGCCGAGCAAATCGGGGTACGTAAAGCGCTCCAGGCCATTGCAGATTCCGACCTGCGGCTGCTGGTGCTAGACGCCTCCCACGCCTGGGACCCTGAAGACGGCGCGCTGCTCGAGCGCCTGCGGCCGTTGGGAACACTGCTCATCGCCTGCAACAAGACCGACCTGCGGCGCCAGTTGAGTGCGACCGCCGTAGCGACGCTAGCCACTGATTCAAAGACTAAGACAGTCTCGACCTCGGCTCTCACCGGTGAAGGAGTGCCCGATCTCAAAGCGGCAATCCTCGAGTTAGCCGTGCCAGGACGGGACCTCGACTCCGGCGGTATGCTCATCACCAATCTGCGTCATCAACAGCTCATCCGCGAATCCATCGCCGCCCTCAGGCGGGCGGGCGAAGCCGTAAGGCAGCGCGTTCATCATGAAATGCTCATACTTGATCTCTATGACGCGCTGCACGCAATCGACGCCATCACCGGTGCCACCACCGTGGATGACGTCCTGGGCGTCATCTTTTCGAGCTTCTGTGTCGGAAAGTAACGCCGGTGTGCGCCCAGGCGAAGAGCTATAATAAGTGTTGTCAAAGAGCGCTTGATACGGCATCGCGGTTTCGAGATGGCTATCCGCTCGACTTGCCGAGCCTGCTAGATTACCGACTGCGTTCGACGCTGCATTTGGCCGCCACCATATCTCTTTTTCGTCGAGTAGTTGCAAGCACTTCAGGATGCGAGGCATATATTTGTCGATAGGATTTGCAAGCGCAGCATCAGTAATTTCCATTTGTCACCCCACACCAATTCTAAAAACTCCTGAGTTCGGGCGGACGTCCGCAAAAGCAAGGAACCTACGGAGGGCCCCTCGCTCCAATTGCGAGGGGCCCTCCGGTTATTTCGATTCGCCGCCTTGAAGGCGTTGGC
>JASHYZ010000077.1 GCA_030042795.1 Terriglobia bacterium
TTATCGTGTCTAAAGTCAAGGACGGTTATTGGTATAGGGGCAGTCGGTTCACGACCACAAAGGCGAGTACGCGAAGGACATGGTCGTAGGTCACGTCAAGAGCAACGCCTGCACCTTTTCCGCCGCGGCATCCTGCATATGGGGCAGCACGTGGGAATACACGTCGAGTGTAAAAGCAACGTTGGCGTGACCAAGTTGCTCGCTGACGATTTTTGCAGAGACCCCAGCTGCCAACGCGATTGTTGCGGCCCCGTGGCGGAGGTCATAAAGCCGGATGGCAGGCAATTCGGCGCCTTTCAACAGCGGCTTGAAATACCGCCCGACGAAATGCGATTCACGAATTGGTCCGCCGCGCTTAGCGCGAAAGATGAAGCAATCTCCACCACTGTCCATGTCTTTCGACTTTTGCTCTCGAAGCAGCTCCATAACCCATGCCTGAAGCTTCACGACGCGGCGGCTCCGTGATCGCTTCGTATCGGCGAACTGCCATCCACCCTTCTGCCATTCCAGTGTATGAGAAATGCTAACTGTTCCTCGGTTAAGGTCGAGATCATTCCACGCTAGCGCGAGATATTCGCTGGGCCGCATACCGCTTGTCATCGCAAGTGCGAACAGAGCTTCATACGGATGACCTGTGATGGCCTTTATGAACGTTCGTGCTTGTTCAACCGAGATTACTCCAACCCGCGGGCGGTTCTGTCTGGGTAGGTTCACCAGGTCCGCCGGATTCTCCAGAATAAGGTTCCAGCGCACCGCCTGCTTGAGCGCTGATCTCAAGACTGCGTGCGTGTAGCGGATTGAGCGAGCGGACAAGCCCCTGTCAAGCAGTTCGCGGTACAGCGTCTGGATGTCGAAAGCGGAAACAGCCGACAGTGTCTTTGCGCCCAATCGGAGCCGGATGTAACGGCGCAGCAATCCTTCGTAATCCCGAAAGCCTTTGGCGCGCAACCGGGGCTTCGCGCAGACATCAAGCCAGCGATCGAGGTACTGATTCAATGTTTGCTTCGAGGAGTCCAGATTCCGGCCGCTATCTCGTTCGCCGAGCATTTTGATGAGATGACACTGAGCATCTCGGAGTCCGCCGCGAACGGTCTGGTTCAAGTACTTCCGCTTCTTCGATTCGGGATCGCGGCCGTTATACACGCGTACCAGCCAAGTGCGATCGCCGCGACGGACGATCTGACCAACTTTTCGTGCCATAGAGACACCTCCACGGCGTCGTGGCACACTGATGGCACACTCGGCCGGGCTATTGAGCTGATTTATGGGGATTTATGGAAGTGAAGACTGATCGGGGTTCAGCCAAACTCTCGACTCGAGCCGGATTAATGCCCGTGGACTATTGACACAACGCGTTACTCTCCGGATCGCGGCTCAGAGAAACGCCCACCAGCCAAATGCGGGACTAGGCGCAACGAGTCGTCCTGCTTTTCACTAAATAAAACACCTCCTGTCCAGAGCGGGCACATCAGTACACACTTGTGGAGAGACCACGATACAAGTTCACCACCTGCCCGACAGCTGCGGTTGATCAGTTTTGAGATTCAGGAAGGCCAGAGGTACTTTCCCGGCTGTTGTCGCGACGCAGTGCTCTTCTGTGCTGGACGAGCTGGACTTCTTATCTGACTCAATTCGACGGGCGCGAGGGCGGGGCCGCTCATTCCGTCTTTTTGAAGACGAGATTGCGGATTCTGCCCGCAAACACACTCAGTCCGGACACCCGACCGGCAGCGTCCCTCTGGAACACCAGCGTACCGAGTTCGTCGCTCTCGAACTCATCACGCACCAGCGGATCTAGTTTCAGAGGTGGATTCCAGTTTGTGCGAAGCATCAGACTTCCATTTTCCACTGTCAGCCGATAGGTCGCCTCCAGCTCCGTGCTCCAATAGGTGCCGGTGTAGGCGGCCAAGGCTGTGGCATCGAGATGCAAGTCATCAATTCTGTTCCCAATCAAGATGATCTCGCTTCCCCGGCTGACGGTTGCTTTCATGGATCCGTCGGAACTATCGAAAGTGACAAGCGAGTCGCCTGGACCTTCGAACTTGTTGGAGGCCAGGCGCCGAAGTTTCTCACCATGGAACAGGAGACTCCCAGTCGATGCAGTAAACAGGATCGTTGAATGAGTTCGAGTGTCGAGGTACTTGCCCGCAAAAGGGCCGGGATCGGAAAGCGTGCCGCCGTTCGACGACGGCAGCTTCGCGTCTGCTACTTGAAGCTTGTCTTTAAGTGCTATGTCGGCGACCTCATGGGCGAGGCGGCCGGGGTTGGCAGTCGCCAGATTGCAAAGGCACAGCACGCTGAACCGCTGCTGAGGAAACCGGAGAATCTCGGTGCGATAACCAAATAGCGCTCCGCCATGTTCCACGGTGGGCAAGCCACGATAATCACCCATGTCGAGTCCGAGCGCGTAGCTGATCTGCTTGCCACTGTTCAAAATACCGCGAGTCTGCATCTCCTGGATCAGCGTTCCCTTGCCCAGCTTGTTGTCGTAAAAGTTCCGGTCCCAGAGCAGCAGGTCGTCAACACTGCTCATCAATCCGCCGTCGCCAACCTTATCGAAGTTGGTGGACCAGTCCACTAGAAAACCACCATTGGGCGCGGGTTCGTAGGCGGGGACGCGACCGGGCACCACCAGGGTGTGATCGTCGTAGAATCGCGTGTGGCTCATTCCCAGCGGCTGAAAGATATTCTCGGCTGCAAACTCTGAGAAAGGCGTCTTAGTTGCCCGACTTACCACCTCGGCGAGCAAAAAGTAGTTGGTGTTGCTGTACAGGAACTCATCCCCGGGATTGTAGTTGAGAGCTTTCTGGCGCGCGACCAGGTCAATCAGCTCTGCTTTGGGATGTAAGTCGAGCGCGCTTCGGCCGGAGAGATCGAGCAGGCCGAGCACGTCCC
>JASHYZ010000078.1 GCA_030042795.1 Terriglobia bacterium
CACGGCCACTACTAAGACCGGAGGCGAGAATACGTGGCTGGGAAATCAGGTTGAAGGCTGTCAGATCGGTTACGTTGTCGATAACCAAAACTACGATCGCATCTGGTCCAAGGCGGAGATAACCAACGCCCAGGTAATGGCCGGCGGACCGATCGCAAACACGGTCGCCTTCTCAGTGCTGGGCAGCTCGGACATTACGCTTGGTGTGCAGTCGAAAAGCTACTGCGTTGGGTGGCACGAAGACGCCAACTCCCTGAAAGTAGACGTCCAGAACCCTCAGAACTCGAACACCGGGGGCAACACTAGCTGTACAGCCACGAACTCGATCAATGTCGACGCCACCACCGTAGCCAGTTACATTAACGCCGACAACGTCGTCGAAGCGGCTGCTATCCCGACCACAGCCGTGACGGGATTGGTAGATCCGGTCAACGTCGGGACGCCTAACTTCACGGTCAGTTCGTTGCCAGCCCTCACCCTGGGAGTGGCAGGGACCACGACGACCGGTACACTTAGCTTCGCTGGCGGAACGAGCGGTGTCGTCACCATGCAGCCGCAAAGCGCCGCCGGGACGTACAATTTCAACCTGCCCATAACCGCCGGTTCGAGTGGAGATGCTCTGCTGAGCGGAGGTGGGGCGTCGGCGGCTGAGTTCTGGACTGGTTACGCCCTGCCGCCCACCGCCGGTGCCGCCGGCCAAGTTCTGAATACGACGAGTGCGACAGCAACAGCCTTCACGGCGACGCCTACCCTAGGTGTGCAAGGCGCAACGGCTGGCTCCCTCACGGTAGCCGGTGTTGCCTCGGGACCCGCAGGCACGGTAGTGCTAGGGGATGCCGGCGCCAGTGGTGGCATCACGCTTACGGCGCCTGCATCGGGTTCGGGCACGCAGACCTTTCAAGCGGCTAGCGATATCGTAGTTGACCGCACTACAACCGATACGCTCACGAACAAGACGTTAATCACGGCATCAAGCGGCAATAGCGTGACCCAGTTGAGCTCGGTCATGAATCAATCGGCGACTGGGACAAGCGGCACGCCGGTTTCCTACACTCTGCCGGCCAACACGTTAAGCTCGACTGGCTGCGTGCACATTAAGACCCTTTTTACGCCGACGAGTGTGGCCCATGCTCTGACGTACACGCTAACCTTTGGTAGTCTGTCGATTTCATCGACCGCGCTCACAGTTAGCGGCACCTTCGACTGGACCGCTACCGCCTGCAACGCCTCCGGCACAGTCTATTTTCAGACTGATGCGCTGGCAACAACGTCGAGCGCGGCACCGTCAAACGCGCCGTACTTCACCAGCGGTTCCGTCACGTTAACCAGCCCTGTCACCGTTAGCCTGTCCTACACGGTGAGTACTTCTACCACCGTGACGGCAAACATGTGGGAAGTGTGGCTGGACCAGTGAGGCTGCTGCGTCCTGCGTCTAAGGAGGATTTCATGAAAACCGCATTAGCTTACCGGCAGCGGCCGCCCCGCTTCCGCCCGCCGGCGGTGGGATATGCGCTCGCGTGCGTCATCGTGCTCTTACCTGCGTTTGGCCCGGCTGCCCGGGCTCAAGCCCAGAGTTACAGCGTGGTTTACTCGTTTCAATGTGGACCCAATGACGGGGAATATCCGTACGGCGACCTTATCGCCGACAGTGGCGGCAACCTCTATGGCACCACCTCTAGGGGTGGCGCTTTTGGTTACGGGACGGTGTTTGAGGTGTCTGCCGACGGGACCGAAACCGTGCTTCACAGTTTTGCCGCCTTCCCGACAGACGGCTCGGGACCACGCGCAGGCCTGGTGCGGGACGCGGCAGGTAACCTGTACGGGACCACGGAGGGTGGCGGTCCCTACGACGCTGGAACGGTCTTCGAGCTCTCCTCGGGCGGCGTGGAGACCTTACTTCACGATTTCACGGGTGGAAAAGATGAAGGACGGCCGCTGGGAAGTTTGCTGGTGGACCCCGCCGGTAACCTGTACGGCACCACTGAGGGCCAGTACTCCGATTACTATGGGACCCTCTTCAAGCTGACTCCGGGCGGGAAAATTACTGAACTGCATACCTTTGGCGAATACCCCGGCGACGGGCAATACCCCTGGGCCGGCGTGATTCAAGACGGCGCCGCCAATCTTTACGGCACTACCCTCGAGGGCGGCGCGAACAATTTCGGAACGGTATTCGAGCGGAGCAACACTGGGGTAGAGACTGTCGTATACAGCTTTGCCGGCGGGTCCGACGGGGCCGATCCTGCCGCCAACCTGGTGCGGGACGCGGCGGGCAACCTATACGGCACCACGGCAGGCGGAGGCGGCATTGGCGGGTTCTGCGGAGATGGAGCTTTCAACGGATGCGGAACAGTTTTCAAGCTGACCCCCGCCGGCCAGGAGACCGTGCTCTATCGGTTCACCGGCGTGGCGGACGGCGGAGTTCCCTTTTCGGACTTGGTGATGGACCCGAAAGGTAATCTTTACGGCACAGCTAGCGTGGGGGGCAGTTCTTCCGCTTATTGCACTGCCGACGGGGGAGGGCCCGCCTGCGGCGTTGTATTCGAGGTTACCGCCACCGGTAAGGAGAAGGTTTTTGCACGCCTTTACTGGAAATCCGGACGGGGAAAATCCCTACGGCGGGCTTGGTTCGCGTCGGCGACTACCTTTACGGGACCACGAACTTCGGCGGCATTTACGGCTGTGGAACCGTGTACAACATTGCGCCGTGAGCGAGCCGCTGAGCTTTTCGTAAGTCGAAGAAATGCCGGCCGGCCGGCGGATTGCGTTTCGCGCCAAGAAGGATTCGAAAGCTCCTTTCAAAATCTACGTGGTCACCTCCGATGTTGGCGAGCCCGAGGAACTCTTGCCAAATGATGACCATGAGGAGGGGATTCCCACTTGGTCGCGCGACGGCCGTCAGATCGTCTACGGTGAGGTCCCAATCCAGGTAGGCTTGGGAACAGGCAAAGAGGTGATTCACCTCTGCGATCTCTCAACTCGGCAGGTCTCCGTTCTCCCAGGCTCGCAAGGTCTGTGGACTAGCCGCTGGTCTCCTGACGGCCGCTATATCGCAGCCGTAACGGTGGATCGGAGTCAGCGACTGAAGCTCTATGACACTCAAACCCGATCATGGCAAGACCTTGGTCCCGATCATGTCGAGAACCCTTTGTGGTCGCACGATGGGAAATACGTCTACTTTGGTCGCGAATCCAACAAGACCGAAGGTGTTTTTCGAATTCGTGTTAGCGACGGTACATACGAACGGGTAGCCCAATTTGGAAATCTTCGGCTGGTCGATGACGGATGGAACGGCCTCACGGAGGATGATTTACCCCTTGTGCTAAGGGACGCGGGAATTCAAGAAATTTACGCTTTGGACGTAAACTGGCCATAAAGAGTGTGGCGCGAACCTCCGCTACTTTGCAAAAGTGTCCATAAACTAGCCTACATATAACGGTACGATACCTTGACATCCTGAACCATGTGTGATACAGTCAGACGCGTGAATCAAGGCGGCGTAAGGAGGAGGTCGGGAAGACCCGCGGGTTGCTGGACGTCGACGGTACTCTCTTTATGTATAGTCGGGAGCAAGTAAGGTAGCGCGCCTATGGCGTCGGCTTCGTCAAACAGAATTTCAAAACACCACTCCGTCCGCGTGCGGGCACCGGATCAAGGGCAGCCCGGCGTTTTGTATGTGTTCATCGCAGACCCTTACGCTCGCTGGTTGCTCAGGCAGCAACCGCACTTCACGTTTCAACGGGGGACCAAGGCAATCCTGCCCGTAACCTGTGCATGGCGCAATTCTTCCAGGGCTTGGTTTGCTTGCGAGAGCGGGCGTGCCGCAACTTGGCAGCGCAGTTTGCCTTGAGTTCCAAGGGCGAGCACCTCGGCGAGGTCCTGGCGCGTCCCTACCGCTGTGGCATGAATGCTCACCTCGGCAGCCGCCATCATGATCGGTGGGAAGCAGATCTTTTCTGCCGGAAGGCCGACTACCAGCAGGGTGCCCGTTGGCCGTAGAGCAAAGAAGGCCGTCTCGTAGGCGGCCTTGGAGGCTGAAGTCACCAGCGCGATCTGGACTCCTCCCTTTTTTTTCAATTCCTTCCCAGCCTCGCTCGTTGCCGCGTTGAACGTCGCCGATGCCCCCAAGGATTCTGCCAGCGCCAGCTTTTCGTCCGAGACATCGACGGCGATAACCTCCGCGCCCAACTCGCACCCGATCTGAATCGCGAGGTGGCCCAAGCCTCCAATGCCGAAAACACCCAGGCGCTGTCCTGGTACGATGCGGCCTTTTTTCAGGGCGCGATAAACCGTAACTCCGGCGCAGAACAGGGGCGCGGCTTCGAGAGAGGAAAGTCCCGCGGGAATCTTCGTGGCGTGGCTCGCGGGCGCCTTCACAAACTCGGCGTAGCCACCGTCCGCCGTCACGCCGGTAATCTTCTGCTTTGCGCAGAGATTCTCGTATCCTGCGCGGCAGAAATCGCACTCGCTGCATGACCAGTAGAGCCACGGTACACCCACTCTGTCGCCTACCTTGGGGTGTTGTACCCCTTCACCGGTCTCCACAACGTGGCCGGCTATCTCGTGGCCGAGGATCAGAGGCTTCTTGACGATTTTCGCGAACTGAGTCCAGTCTCCGTCAGCCACGTGCAAGTCAGAATGGCACACTCCGCACGCTTCCACCTGGATCAGGACTTCGCCGGCGCCGGGCGTTGGGCGCTCGACTTCATCGATCTCAAGCGGCGTCTTGAATTCGTGTAAGACGGCTGCTCTCATGATGACGTGTCCCACCCGGCGCCCTGCCGGGTTGCCTCGACGTCGGTTAAATTCGGCTTCTCCCGGCGTGCGAAGGAATTTACTGCCGCACACAACGAAAAACTCAACACAGCGCGGCCTTCGGCCGCAACCCAACCGAAGGCCGCGGCGACCTCTGTGCCTAGAAGCCTCTTAACACGGAGTTCTCGGAGACTCTGTGGCCTCAGTGTTGAGAGGCTTTTGGCCACAGAGGGCACGGAGGGGTTGCGAGCTGCATTCAAGCACAAGACGAAATTCTTCGCGGCCCGAGAAGAAAGTGGGCGTTAGTAACACAGAGGTCACTGAGCCCTCACAGAGAGCACAGAGAAGAAAGCGAAAGAAATAAGGCACGAGAGCTTTCTTCTCTGCGACCTCCATCATTTCTCTGCCATCTCCGTGTTTAGACCGTCTCTCGCCTGTAAGCGTAGACCACCAATATGCCGGCACCATACACTTCAGGTTTCATGGCTCATCGCTTAACTCGCCGAGCACGGCCCTAACAGCATCCCACACCTGAGCGACGCTAATCGAGAGAATACACTCGGGCCGCTCAAAGCGGTAGCAACGATCTCCCGGGCAGGGATTGCAGTCGTAGAAGTTCTGAACGACGCGCACCGGCCGTAGCCTTGAAAGCGTGACCGAGGTCGTGGCGCCATCGGCGAGGGGTGAATTCGCTTCAGGTGAAAAAGGCCGCGGCCACGGCCCCCAAATGCGCGAACTTGATGATCCAAAAATAACCACTGCTGGCCGCCCCAGCGCGGACGCCATGTGAGCCGGGCCACTGTCATTGCCCACAAACAAGCGAGCCTCACTGAGCACGGCGGCGTACTGCTCCAGATCCACACTCTGGAGGCGCCGTATCGGATGGTCGGCCGCGGCCTCAATGGCGTCTAGCACCGCGGACTCGCCGGGCCCGGAAGCATAGAGCGTGCTCAGTTTGGTGTCGCGCTCGAGAAGGGCGCCGATTTTGGCGAACTTCTCCGGCGCCCATTGCTTGGTGGCATAAAGCGCCGTGGGATGAATCAGCGCGTATTCCTTTCCAGGCGCCAGGCCCAGTTTGGATCGCGCTCCGCGCCACCAAGCGCGACTGCCCTCGCCCACAATCAATTTGGCGGGCGGAATGGGCGCACGCGGGAGTCCCAGCCAGTAGAGCGCTGCCACCTGAAGCTCAGCAGTGTGCACATCTTGCTGTCCGAGGATCCGGCGTGCGTCCGGAACCAGAAAGTGATAGAGACGAGGCGAACGAAAGTGGTGAAATCCGGCCCTCCACCGAGCCCCGCTTAACGCTGTCAGCCACGCGCTCGTAGGGCCGCCATGCAGATTGAGACACAGTGCGAACCGCCGCCGCCGCAATTCGGCAATGAGGCGGACTTGCGCCATCGCACGCTGCCAGCCCTGCCATTTGCTCTTCGACGGGACTCCGGCAATCGGACGGTGCGAGTTAAGTACGAGAATCTCATCAACGTCAGGGTTATCGGCCAGGAGCTGGCGGAAACCACTCTCGACCAGCACTGACAGGGAAAGGTCCGGCCGCCACGCCTTCAGCATCACGAGCGCAGGCGTAAGCAAAATAATGTCACCGATTGAGCGCAAGCGGACGAACAGAATGCGCGACCCGCGCGGAAGGCTTGGCAACAAGGAATTGGCTGTTGTGCCGGGAGTAAGGCGACCGTTTGGGGCCGGCGTGACGCTACTCGGGTTCAATCTTGGCTTCGTCGACCAACATTACGGGGATGTCGTCCCGGATGGGATATACGCGGTGGCACTGGGTGCACTTCAGTCCTTGATTCCCGGCCGTAAGCTTCAGCGTGGCTTTGCACAACGGACAGACGAGAATGTCGAGTAGTTCCTGGGAGACGGCCATAGTTTTCAATCCGACATCGAGAATTAGCACAGGCGTTGCCCAAAAGACAAGCGGCTTTACGGATGGCGGCGGTCGCCGCGAGTGGCAACTTCCTAGCATGACCCCGCGTCAACCGCACGATTCAATCTCGAGCGCCACGCCGAGGTACCACCAGACACGATCTGATTTTGCTCCCGTCATAAAGGCGAAATCTTCGCGGCCCGAAGAAGAACTTAAGTCCTTGTGCTACAGAGAGTGGAAAGACCGCGGTAAACCTTCCGTTTCCGCATCTCGTGGAGCAGCGTCACGGCGATGCGCGCGCCCGTGCAGCCGATAGAATGGCCCAGCGCGATGGCGCCGCCGTGCTGTCCGACACCGCGAGAAATCTCGGCTGCTGTCACAAGTAACGAATGAGCTCGTCCACCACTGCCTGAACGCCGTCGTAGGCGTCGCTACTGCCCTCGTACTCAATAGAATAGATGCCTTTGAATGCCGCATTCTTCGCAATCTCGATGCACTTCTGAAAATCGAATGCCGTCTCGTTCCCATTGGCATCCAGGGTGAGGCCCTTGGCGTGGCAAACCGTCCGGGCGTAGGGGAATAGCAGGGGCAATCCACGCAAGCGCGTTTCGTTATCGGGAAAGTTCCCGAAGTCCGGCAGGGCGCCAATGAACGGCCCGCCGACGGCGTGGAATACTTGCACCAGCGCCTCGGGGTGCTGGGAACCGATTTCGCCGTGATTTTCGATGAGCACGGCCACATTCTTCGCGCGGCCGTAAGCGGCGAGCTTGCGGTACGAGTCGATTGTCACAGTCAGGTCATCCGGATTGAAGCCGCCCGGGTCGCATCGCACTGAACGGGCGCCAAGTTGCTTTGCGATATCAATCCATTTCCCTGAGGCATCGATGGCCGCGTCGCGCACCGCGGCGTCGGGATCCGAAAGCCCTCCGCCGTGCCAGATTTCCGGAATGTCGACCGGGATGTTAATCAGTCGTGAGCGGACGCGCACCAGGTTGGCTTTCAGCTCCTGCAAGTAGGCTGGCTCGACGGAGGCAAAGTGCGGAGCCACAAATTCAAGGTTGTGTACCTTGTAACGGTCCGCGATCATTTCCGGAAAATCGAGCAAGGCCATCGGCTCGGACGGAGAGCTCACAGAGCTGTCGCGGGTGCTTTGAAAATGGTTATGGAAACTCCAGGAAGAGATACCAACGCGGTCGAGCTGGCTCACCGCCTGTGGTGCGTGGTGAGCGGCGTGACGGTGGTGGGACTGAGCGAAGGCCACCCGGCCGGCCGCGGCGGCTCCGCCTATGAGGGCTAAGAAACCACGTCTTTTCATGATTTGCTACCGGCAACCAACTGCGCGAGGCGGTGAAGTAAACCCGGCCCGTGAAAGAGTAGTGGGGTGTCAATCGCGCCTGACGAGTTCGTGATTGAGGGCGAATAACGCGAGCTCAAGCCGGCTGGAAACTCCCAGCTTATCGAAAATGCTGCTCAAGTGATGCTTCACGGTGTGTTCGCTGATCTGAAACCGGCTTGCAATGTCCTTATTGGAATAGCCCGCCACGACGGTTTCAACAATTTCCAACTCGCGCTCGGTCAGGTCAAAGTTGTCGTGGGGCCGCGAATCCACGGGAGAAACCACAGAACGGAGGGCCTCAATAAGGCCGCCGACGGTCTCTCGCGCCACCCAATACTGACCGGCCATCACGCTGTGAAGGGCTTCGGGCAGCACTTCGACAGCAGAATCCTTCAGGACTACGCCGCGCGCGCCGAGCTTTAATGCCTCCACAAGCTGGAACTTGTCGATGGCAGCCGTTAGCACGATGGCGTGAGCCGGGGAGCCTGAACTCGCCAGCTCGCGCAGCGCCTCCAGTCCATTGCGCCGGGGCATCGCGAGATCAAGCAACAGGACGTCCGGGCGCAGTTCGCGCGTCTTCCGAACCGCCTCAGAGCCATCGCCGGCTTCACCGACAATAGCGAACCCATTCGCGGATTCGATCAGCTTCCGCACGGAATCGCGAAACGTCACGTGATCGTCCGCAATCACGATGCGGCAAGAATTTGATTTTCGGGCCATCGGAATTCTGGCAGAGAACGCCGGTCTCCAGGCCAAGCGTGAACAGCGCCACACTGGGCCTTGGCCTTCTTCAGGACGTCGCGAAGATAATCGCTCCCCTGCTGATACTTTAACAACCGGTAGTCCAAACGCTCTCGGCTGATGCAGGAAGCGTGGCCACAAAGCACTGCGGGTTCGTCAGGCTCACTACCCCAACCTAACTTTCAACTTACCACCGAGGAACGCGACTTGCCTCCCGGGACTCCCAACCGGGACCTGGACTATGTTACCACCAACTCTGCCCGAAAGCGGAGCACTATCTCTGCTACTATCAGGACCGTAGATGAGAAAGGTCAGACTGGAGACACGCCATGCGAGGCTCAACACACCCCCACGCCGCCGGGATGGCGGCAAGCGTAGCAGTAACACTGCTCATGGCACTGCCGCCGGCAGTGATCGCCCAGCAAACTCAGCCGGCATCCGTTCCGCAGACGGATACTTGCACAGTCGACGCAGATGGCACGGCACACATTACGCGGGTTATTCCAGTGCCCGGCACCATCAGCCCGGAAGCGCAGAAGTTCATCTCACGAGTTGGGCCTTCGGGTCCCGAACCCACCCTGGCTGAACGGCGGGCTCACACCGACGCGTTCCGCATCAGCAGGGCCGCGGAGGCTCGCAAGCTGTATCCCGTGGAGGTTGAGAGCAAGACTATTGGTGGCGTCCAGTGCGATGTGATCACACCGCCAAAAGTTCAGAACGCCGGGCGCGTGCTGATTAATGTTCACGGCGGCGGCTTCAACTCGGACTCGGGCTCGCTCGTTGAGGGTATCCCGATCGCAAATCTGAGTCACACCACGGTGGTCTCGGTGTATTACCGTCTCGCTCCTGAGCATCCCTTTCCTGCCGCCGTGGACGACACCGTGGCAGTGTACAAGGAGCTTCTGAAAACCTACAAACCGGAAAGGATGGGCCTGTTCGGAACCTCGGCGGGCGCCATCCTCACAGCCGAGGTCGCAGTCGCCTTGCGGCGCGACGGCCTGCCGTTGCCTGCCGCGCTGGGCGTCTTTTCGGGTACCGGGGACCTGAGCCAGCCCGGGGATTCCCAGGCGCTCTACAGCGTGCAGGGACTCGGCGGCCACCTCGAACCGCCATCGCGGCAGCCCCATGAGAACGGCTATATAGGAACTGCCGATCCTAGAGACCCCGTGCTCTCGCCCCTTTACGCAGACCTGCGCGGTTTCCCGCCCACGCTCTTTGTCACCAGCACGCGCGACCTGCTGCTGAGCGGGACCACCATCCTACATCGCGCTTTTTTGCGCGCGGGCGTCGACGCGCAGCTTGTGGTTTTTGAGGCGTTGCCGCACGCCTTCTGGTATGACTATCACCTGCCGGAGACCCAGGAAGCGCTGGACATCATGGCGAAGTTTTTCGACGCCAAGCTCGGGCAATAGGGGAGCGGTGTCGCCTGGTTGAAGCGGCGCTGGGAGCGCGGGCGTCCCGCCCGCCGTTGGTTCGAAGGGGATTGAAACGCATGGCTTCTCTTGATCTACATGAACGGCCGCATCGCCGCTTCAATCCGCTGACGGGAGAGTGGGTGCTGGTGTCTCCGCATCGCACCCAGAGACCTTGGCAAGGCCTGCTCGAAAAGCCCGCTTCGGCGCGGGAGCCGCAATATGACCCGAATTGCTACATGTGTCCGGGCAACACCCGGGCCACCGGCGCCCGCAATCCGGCGTACACCAGCACCTTCGTTTTTGACAATGATTACCCGGCCTTGCTTCCCGATACGCCGGAGGCTGATGAAAGCCACCCGGAGGCGTTGCTGACGGCGCGCCCCGAGCGGGGGATCTGCCGGGTGGTTTGCTTTTCGCCTCGACATGACCTCACCATCGCCGGCATGGAGCCTGCTGACCTCCGCCGGGTCGTCGACGTCTGGGCAGATCAATACCGGGAGCTTGGCGCTCTGCCGTTCATTCATCACGTGCAGATCTTCGAGAATCGCGGCACGGCGATGGGCGCCAGCAACCCTCACCCGCACTGCCAAATTTGGGCAAACGCGAGTCTCCCCAACGAGCCGGTGAAGGAGCAGGCAGCGCTCGGCGCCTACTTCGCCACCCACGGCTCCTGCCTGCTGTGCGACTACCTTGCTTTGGAGCGAAGCCGGGGCGAGCGGTTGATCACCGAGAATGATTACTTCTGTGCGTTGGTCCCGTTTTGG
>JASHYZ010000079.1 GCA_030042795.1 Terriglobia bacterium
AAATGTTGGGATGGTTGAGCGCGGAAGCCGCGCGGCCTTCCCTCAGCAGGCGGCCCCACGCTTCCCCGTCCGCGTCGCCGCGCAGGTGCGGAATCTTGAGGGCCACCTTGCGGTGAAGACGAAGATCTTCACCGCGAAATACGGCGCCGAAAGAGCCTTCGCCCAATTTGTCCTCAACCCGGTAGTGGCCGAGGATCATTCCCGGAACCGGCCTGTCATCCGTCATCTCAATGCGATTCTACTAGCCGTTGCGCGATTATTGAACGGTAAACTGTGGACTGATTGCCTCCCGCGGCGCCATGCCATCTGGATTTGAGATCGTAACGAGAGACCGTTCTCTCGGCGAAGGGCCAGCGACGGACTCAACGCAGGCGCGCCTCGGGAGGAGGGAGAACCGCGCTCCATCACGACTCCAGAGCCCGGCGCTGTTTGTCGCTGTGGCTTTCGCATTAGGGATCGCCGGTGTGGGATTCTCACCAGAACACATCCCCGCTCCCTCGTACTTTGTCTCTGCTCTCATTGGGTCGTCGGCCGCATGCCTCCTCGCCGGCGCAATTCTGGTTCACGCCCGGCGCGAGGTTGCCGCGGCCTTCGTCGTACTTTCCGGATTTGCCCTGGCCGGCGCGTCGGCCGCAGCCCTGTTCAGCTTTCGGTTTCCTCCCAACCATCTCAGCCACCTCGAATCTTGGGAAATCGATTTGAGTCGCCCCGTAGATCTCGAAGGGGGCGTTCTCTCTGACCCCATGCGCAGCCCGTCGGGCATTGAGTTTGACCTGGAGGCCACTGAGCTCAGTCAAGCGCGGGATGGGCTAGCCGCGAGCCGCTCAGTCACGGGTAAGGTTCGCGTGACGGCAGCCTACACGGCAGCCCTGGATTCCGCTGGCGCGCTCGGTCTTCAAGGCGGTGATCGCATTCGGGCCAGCATGCGTTTGCGTCAGCCGCGCGTGTATCAGAACCCGGGCAGTTTTGACTTCCGGCGGCGCGCGGAATCCATCGAGGACTTGTACTGGGAAGGAAGCATCGACGACGCAAGGCAATTGCATAAACTCCCGGCCGGGCGCCAAGTCAGCCCGAACCGCTTCATCGAGGACGTTCGCGGCCGCCTGCGCGCTGCCATCGATCGCCTGTATCCTCCGTGGTCCGCCGAAGGACGCGACGGCGCGGTGCTGAAGGCGATTCTGCTGGGAGACCGCTCTTCACTCGATTCAGCCACCATCGATCATTTCCGCGCCAGCGGCCTTTACCACCTGCTCGTCATCGCCGGTCTGCACGTCGGGCTGATCGCGGCGCTGATCCTGGCGCTCTGCCGCCTCCTCCGGCTGCGGCGAAGCGCGCGCAACCTGTGCTTGCTCGCAATGCTGCTGGCCTATGCCTTTGTGGTTGAACAGCGCGCTCCGACGCTGCGCGCCACCCTGATGGTGGTGATCTTCGTCCTGGCTGAGCTTCTGGGACGCGATCACACGGCCCTGAACGCAGTCGGCGTGGCGGCTCTCATCCTGCTGGTCACGCGGCCAGCCTGGCTTTTTGAGTCGGGCTTTCAGCTTTCTTTTGCGGCCGCCCTGCTGATTGTTGGCTTGGCGGCGCCCTTGCTACGGGCCACCGTCGAACCATATCGCGCTTCGTTACGCGAGCTCGGAAACATCGAGCGGGACACCGCACTGCTGCCTCGCCAGGCGCAATTCCGGCTCGACCTGAGGCTCCTGGTTTCAACCTTGCGCGGGGGTTCGAGGATGCTTAACGCCCACCCCGAGGCAACCCGGCGATTGGTCGCTTGGCCGTTGTACGCAGGGTTCTGGCTCGCAGAAGCCGTGCTGTTCTCTGCCCTGCTGCAGGTCGGCCTTCTGTTGCCGATGGTACAGGAGTTCCACCGTGTGGCGCTGGCTGGCGTCGGCCTCAACGCTCTGGCCTTGCCTCTAACAGCCGTCCTTCTCGCCGTCTCTATTCCTACCGTCATCTTGGCGGTTTTTCTGCCTGTCTGGGCGGCGTGGCCGGCCAAGGCCGTGGCGGTCATTCTGCGACTGCTGTTTACTCTTGCCTCTCTACCTCACCTGCCAGCCTGGCTGTCCTATCGCGTTCCCTCACCACCGGCGTGGGTGGCAGCAGGCTTCGCCGTTTCCTTGATTGTTGTCGCTTTAACGTTGGGACGCAGCCGGCTGGGGCTGGTGGCGTTTTCGCTGAGCTTTGCTGTGTTCGCCACGCTGCTGGTAACCGCGCCTTCCAGTCCCCGGCTGCCAGGAGGTGCGTTAGAGGTCACCGCCCTCGACTGCGGACGCGGCGAGGCTCTTTATCTGGTTCTTCCGAACCGCTCCACAGTACTTGTGGGAGCGGGCGGAGCGGGCCGCGCCGGTCCGCCGGCCTTCGCTCGCGCCCAGCGCTGGGACGCCGGCGAAAACATTGTCTCACCATACCTCTGGTCACGCGGAGTCAAGCAGATCAACGTCCTCGTGATTGGCAGCGCCGCCGGCAACCTTCAAGGCTTCGTCGCCCTGCTTCAGAACTTCCGCGTGGACGAGCTCTGGTACGCTCCGAACTCCGTCGCGGAAGTTTCCGGAGGCGAACTTCAGGCAATCTTCGACATCGCACGTCAGCGCGGAACTCGCATTCGCGAGGTTGCAGCGGGAGAAGTTCTCGGATTGGACACGACGGAATTTCGAATTCAACCGGCATTAGCCGGCGCATGGAATCGAGGAGAATCCGCCGCGGAGCCCTTCGTCATGCAAGTGACCGATCCGAAAGGCTCGGCCATGATAACCATGGGAATGAATGCAGAAGGCCTGCAGCGCCCGGAAACTGACAAGGACTTCCAGAGCTTACTACTCGCGACTGACGGTCCTGGCCTCGCGTGGGCGGCACGCTCAGGCTTGCTACGGAGCGTGTCACCAAGGCTTGCGATCGTTGCGCCGGGCAGCAGTCATGGCCAGATGCTTACCGGGTCCCTGGCAGACGCGATGCCTGAAGTGGCAGGCTTGCACACTCTGGAAACAGACGTCGAAGGCGCCGTCACTGTGACGATGATGCCGTCCTCATTTGAGGTGCGGACTTTTCACAGGGGTGACAAAAAGTTGCCCTGACTGAGGGTTCGAGAAATTTGGCGCTTCGGGCTCAGCGGGCACGCGCAGTGCCTGCGGCGACGTGACACCCACCGTGGCCGGAACCTCCGTCACGGATTGGAGCGTGCCCGTAATCGCGCCTACGGAGATGATCGCTTTGATCCGCAGGGGCAGGCGCTGGGGATCGTCACTGAACCAGATCAACATTCGCCCTTTGCGCTTGTAGAGACTACCAAACACCGTAGGCTCCACGCGAAACGCAACGCGACGGCCGAGCGGCGTATCGATCTCCTCGCGCGCTTGGACTTCGACGATCACCTCCGTCGTCTTTGAACCGTCATTAACGGGCAGGTGGATGCGATCGCCCACTTGCATGGGCTGACCCCGAAGGTAGTAGAAGGCGGAAACCACATCCTGCACGCAGGCTGGGATGGCCTCCTCGGCGTGTTTGGGCGGCTCGGTGGGCTTGGCCAGGTTGCGCTCATCGAGAATCGCCAGCTTCCGGATGCTGTCGAAGGTGATCTCAGTCCGCTTGTGGCGCCGGCCTTCCACCACTTGCTTGGAGATTCCGGCTGAACACGAGGTGTCGGGGTTGAAGCGCGATCGAAACTCGTCGTTGAGGTTATAAAGAAGCGAAACGAACCCGTGAGAGCGAGCCGTCGTTACCACCTCGTAGTCATCGTGCGGATCGTTCGCGGTCCGTTGCAAGGTTGCCGTAACTTCACCTGCGTCGAACGCTGACCACGTGATCGAGTACTTGAGCTTCTCTCCGGGCGCAAAGGGCGCTGACACCGTCGCGAGCAGGCCGGCGCGAGGCACAAAAATGGACGCGGCCGAAACGATCATGAATATCGCGGGTCCGGGCTTGTGGAAACTCATATCCGTCATTATTTAGCAGTTCGTTGAAAAACGTTTTCCGGAGCCTGTCATTCCGAGCGGAGCGAGGAATCTCGCTCTGAAATCAAAGGAAAATACGAGATTCCTCGTCACCTCCGGCTCCTCGGAATGACAGACTGGACGAGTTTTTCAACGAACTGTTAGACGCTTCTCGCACTCTCCAAGGAAGCCTTTCGGTTTTACTGATGGACCAGGCCGGGCCACAAAATCATTTTCAGCGCCAGTAAAAGCAGTCCGCCCGCATAGCCCAACGCCGCCTCATATTCGCGGTTCTTCTTGTAGCGCGACCACTCGAAGCACTCACCAGCGGCAAGCGGCCGAACCCAACGTGGCAGAAGCAACGGTACCCGCGCTTCATAGTGCCGGTAAGCGTCGCCGAACCGCTCACGAAGGAATTGCTCCTCGCGACGGATCACCGGACCGTAAACAAGAACGAGCAGGAGGATGAACGCCGTCGCCATTAGAAGTGATCGTCCAGCAAGCGCGAAACCGGCGCCGATCAAGGTACTGCCCAGATAGAGTGGGTTGCGCGTAAAAGCGTATGGCCCTGCCGTAGCCAGGCGGGAGCCCTTTTCAAGATGACCGGCGGCCCATCCCCGCAGGAGAAGTCCGCCCAACGCGATGGCGCCGCCTGACGCCAGGAACGGAACCGTGGGCTTGGCCAGCAACAAGTACGCCAGGCTCAAAGCAAACCCGAGCGGCACCCGCCAGCGTGCCGCCCAAGCACCGTACGCCCCAGCTTCACGCTTCATCCGCAGCCGCCAGCCTATGTTCAATCGCCGCCCGCACGGCGTCCACGGACACGTCACCAATAAACGCTGAATCCTTCCCTTCTTTATTGTGCCAATGCGTCTGCGATGGCGCCTCCGAACCTAGCTTCTGCCCGCCAGGCTTCTGGTTCCAAAGTGCGATATCGGCAGGCGCAAAAGGTCCGTTCCGAGTGGGATTCGTCGGTCCATAAATTGCCACGATGGGCGTCCCCACAGCAGCGGCCAGATGCAAGGGCCCCGTGTCCCCGCCAATAAACAGGCTCGCCCGGCGAATCAAAGCGATGTACTCCGAAACAGTCGAGGCAAAGTACAGGGCTCGCCGAGCATTCGCGCGTTCAAGGATATCGTGAATGGTCGGCTCTTCTGCGGGCGAACCCGTAACCAGCGGCGTATACCTTGCCTGATGTTCCAGTTCGTCGATCAACTCCGCATATCGTTCCGGCGCCCAACGCTTGCTCATCCATCCGCCACCGGGATTGATCACCAGAAACCTTTCGACCCCGAGCCGTGCCAGACGCTCCTCCACGCGACGTGCGGCCTCAGCCGACACAGGCAATGGAAAGTTCCAATGCTCCTGCGCGACCGGCTGCGCGCCCGCGTGTTCGGCCAGAGCCAGATTCTCTTCCACCACGTGACGCCGGCCGCGAGCCTCCACCCTTTCGGTGTAGAAAGTGCCGGCCAAGGACTCGCGCAGCCACGGGCCTCCGAGGCCCACGCGTCTCGGCGCTCCGCTCAGCCTCGCCAGTAGCCCGGACTTGATGAGCCCCTGGAAGTCAATGGCGAGGTCCGCGTGAAACCGGCGCAGCTCACCTAACTGACGCCTGATCTCGCCGGCAGTGCCCGACCGCCTCCACCGTTTTCGCCAGCCAAGGATATCAAGCGGGATCACTCTTCCAACGTGCGGATTACCTTCCAGCAGCTCAGCGTAACGCTTCTCCACCGCCCAGGCAATCTCTGCCTCTGGAAGGCTCTCAGCCAAAGCGGCCACTGCAGGAAGTGTATGAACAATGTCGCCAATCGAGCTCAGGCGAATGACCAGAATGCGAGACATTCCCAGCTTGCTTCACCCTTCAAGCAGTCTTCCGCCGGAACAATTGCGTGGTCTGATGCCGCACTCCGTGAGCCCTGTGCGCTCGTCACTCCTGCTCTGTTCAGGAATGCGGGCCCCCAGCGATTCCGGCGAACAGCGCGCGCGTGGAGTGATCCTTCGGGTCGCCTACGATGCGTACCGCTCCTCCCAACCGCCGCACCACCTCCCGCTCGGGAACATTGTCCTCAGTGTAGTCGGTTCCTTTGCAGTGCACGTTCGGTTTGAGATCGGTAAGCACACTCTCGGCGGTCAGCTCGTCAAAGACCACGACGTAATCCACTGCCGCCAGCGCGGCGACGAGTTCCGCCCGGGCAGTGGCGGGCAAAAGCGGCCGGTGCTGGCCCTTGAGCGCGCGGACGGCCTCATCGCCGTTGACGCCCACCACCAGCACATCACCCTCGGCCCGCGCCGCATCCAGGTAACGCGTATGCCCCACATGGAGCAGATCAAAGCAGCCATTCGCAAAGGCGATTTTACGGCCTTCGGCCCGCAACCGCTCTCCGAGCGCGCGCACGCCAGAGCGTGGAATGATGCGACCAGTACTTCTCTCGTCCTCACTGCTCCTCCCTCTCATGCGTTTTGGATCGCCTCCGCCAGTTCGCGACCGGTTACCGTCGCGGTGCCACTTTTCATCACGACCAGACCACCGGCGCAGTTGGCGAGCCGCGCGGCATCCAGAAAGCCGGCGCTCACGGCGAGCGCCGCGGTGAAGACCGCTATCACAGTATCACCAGCGCCGGTGACGTCCGCGACTTGATCAGAGCCAAAGATGCTGAGAGCTTGTGGCGCGCGGGCCGGCTCGTAAAGCATCATCCCCTCGCGCCCACGCGTCACCAGCAGAGCTTGAAACCGCTGCCGCTTGAGCACCTGGCCAGCCAGCCGGTTGAGCACCTCGATCCTCTCGCCGATCTCCGCACTGAACGCCAGCTCCATCTCCTGCTCGTTGGGAGTGGCGGCGGTCAGGCCCGCGTAGCTCCTGAGATCATACCGCGAGTCCAGAGTGATGGGCGGGCATTGCCCCTTCTGTCCGCCGCGGCTTCGCCGGAGCCAATCGATCTCGCGGGGACCGGTCGCACCGTATCCGTAATCCGAGACCAGCACGGCTGCACCCCGCGCACGCTGGATGGACGCAGCTTGTGTCAATCGCCGCCGCAAACGAGCGTCCAGTGGCGCTTCGGGTTCGCGGTCCACTCGCACGATCTGCTGTGGCCGCCCGTGCCCGATGGCACCTAAGAGCCGCGACTTGGTAGGTGTGCGATACTCCTTCGGCCTCAGCACCAGCCTGGTCTCTACGCCCTTTCCCGCGAAGTAGCGAAGAAGAGCGTCGCCGGCTTCATCCTCACCTGCCGCGCCCGCGAGGATAACCCGCGCGCCCAGGTCGGCCAGGTTGTTGGCCGCATTGGCGCCGCCGCCGGGCAGAATTTGTTTCTCGCGCTGCTTCAAAATCAGAACAGGGGCCTCGCGCGAGACGCGGGCAATCTGCCCGTAGACGAATTCGTCGGCCACCAGATCACCTAGCATCACGATGGGCGTGCCGCTAAAGCGTTTGATGATGCGCACCAGGTGGGCGCGGTCTGAAGCGTTGAGCTTCATGCAGGTTTCCGTAAACGCGGCGTCCGCGGCATTGTTCTCGAACGAGCAGCGCTCTCTTGCAGCGCCTTCCACTCCGTTCAGGGCCGGCGTCCGCGAGCGGACTCATATGCGGCCACTAACTCCAGAGAGGCGCGGTGGACGTCGTCAACACTTACCGAATTCATACACCGGAAATCGATGGGGCACTCCCGCAACCCACAGGGGCTGCATTCCACATGATGCCTCACCACGCGTGCCCACGGGCTAAGCGGGCCCGTGGCGCGCGCGTCCGTTGAACCGAAAATTGCGACCACGGGCACACCCATGGCAGCCGCCACGTGCATCGCGCCCGAATCGTTGGCCACCACCAGCCGACAGAGACCGGTCAGCGCCATCCATTGGCGCAGCGTCGTGGTGCCCGCAAGCACCAGCGGCGTGCGTTGCATGGCGCGCGCCACCGCCTCCGCCAGCGGCCGCTCGTCCTTCGAGCCGAATACCAGCACGTCCGCTCCCAAAGCACCCACTAAACGGTCGCCCAACGCCGCGAAGCGCTCCATCGGCCAGCGCTTGGCCGGCCCGAAAGCTGCTCCGGGGTTGAGGCCCACGAAGCAGCGCGGCCCTTCGAGTCCCAAACCCTTGAGGGCATCAGCGGCCCAGCGCATCTCGACTTTGGTGGCTTCCAGGTGAACTTCACGTGCCGAAGCCGGTCGCTCGTCCACCAGGCCCGAGAGAAACAGCAGCTCGAGATACTCCGAAGACTGATGTCCCAGATAAGCCGGCGACGGTAGCCGCACGGCTTCCGTCAGAAGCGGTCCGCGCCCTTGAGTTCGATAGCCGACGCGAACGGGCACGCGCGCCCTCCACGCCATCCAGGCGGCGTGAAAAGCATGTTGGAACAGAACGACGGCGTCAAACCGCTCCCGCCGCAGGCTCTCGATCAACCTCGCGAAGCCGCTGCGCCCTTGGTGTTCACCCCCAGGGTCATAGATAATCAGACGGATCCGTGCGGGGTGATTCGAGTAGAGCTCGGCCACCCACGGCTTTGCCACTACTACAATCTCCGCCTCCGGATAACGGTCGCGCAGGAGCTCAATGGCCGGTAATGAGATGATGGCATCACCAACCCAGTTGGTGGCCCGCACCATGATCTTGGCGGGCTTGTCGAGTCTCACTCCGTAAGAAATCAAGCTCATTGTCGGATTTCAACTCTTGGCTTTGAACAGCTATAACAGAGCGCGTTAAGTTGTGATACATGGTGCAGTGTATAAGAGCACGGCTTCAGCCGTGCCCTTATACGCTACACACGATATACGCTACACACGATTAAATACGCT
>JASHYZ010000080.1 GCA_030042795.1 Terriglobia bacterium
TAGAAGCCGGCTAATTTCCCCCCCTGAAAGGAGCGATCCGATGTTAAGCAGACGCGGGCTGAAAGTTGTTGATGCCATATTGTGCGGGGCTGCGGAAAGTTACGAGCACTCCCTGAAGGTCGATCCGGTCGACGCGGCGCGCGTTCGACAACGGTGCGACGACAGTATTCCTGCGACAGCCGCCGAGGAGGACCGCCTGCAGCGGCGTAAAGCGCGGGAAGAGGCCGCCAAAGTGCGCCAGATCTATGAGGACCTGGTGCTCAAGAAACCCAAGGAGGAACTCGTGCAAATTGGGGTTGCTGGTCCGCGAGCTTGATTGTGGGCACTAACATCGTCAAGAATTAGCCAGTGCAAGACGCTGGGCTGGGGCGGCGGGTGAGGCCTTCAAAGAACCCTAGCCGTGAAAGGTGTGAAAGAGCGCAAGTTTCACGCCAAGGCGCCAAGAGCGCCAAGACGACTTCTTTGTTTGGTGCGCTCGCTCTGCGTCTTTGTGCTTGGTGTGCGACTCTTTTTTCACATCTTCTCATCACGGCCTGGGATATGATATTCGCCCCGTCGGGGCTCGAAACCGAGGCAAAGAATGGCTACAACAACCAAAGCAAAACCGTCCAAGAAAGCGAAGGTTCCTGCACGCGCGCGTCCGAGCCATGCCGCCAGGGAAAGTCTGGATGACAAATCGCTCCGCGAGCATGTTCTTTATCTGCTGCGAGGCGGCGGCGCGCACGTGGATATTGAGAAATCCCTCGCGGATCTTCCCGCTGAGCTGCGCGGAAGCACGGTTCTAGGGCTGCCCTTCACCCCTTGGCGGCTCCTTGAACACATGCGAATCGCGCAGTGGGACATCCTCGAGTTCAGCCGGAGTCCGAAGCACGTGTCGCCGGCATGGCCTGCCGGCTACTGGCCGGAGACTGACGCTCCGCCCGATGCCAAGGCGTGGGATCGCAGCGTGGCTGCCTTCCGCGCTGACCTCCGCGCGATGGAAAAGCTGGTTGCTGATCCCAAGACCGATCTCCATGCTAAGATTCCACACGGCGACGGGCAGACCGTGCTGCGCGAGGCGCTGCTGGTAGCTGACCACAACGCCTATCATGTCGGGCAGCTCGTAATGCTGCGCAGGTTGCTGGGTGCGTGGTCGGAGTGAAGCACGTCAGCTTTGGAGTGCGGCAGCTTGCTGCCGCTTTGCTTTCGCGAGCTTGCTCGCGGCCACGCTCTCGAGACGCTTACGGGCCGGGGCCGGCCAGCAAGCTGGCCTGGGGAAAGCGGCAGCAAGCTGCCGCACTCCAAAGCGCTTCGCGCATTTCCCGTGCAAGGTGGTGATCCAGAGGTTCATGGAATCTGCTTGGAATGACTGGGCGAAACCGGGCTTTGAGTGCTTCCGTCGGAAAGCTCAGAATGACAGGTTGGGAGTTTAGGTTTGAACCTGCAAGCTGAGTTTCGTGAAATCATTTAGTTTAAGGGAGGGTGAATGCGGCAGGTGGTTCGTACGGTTGATGCACCGAGGCCGATTGGCGTTTATTCGCAGGCCATCGTTTCAAACGGGTTCGTATTTGTTTCAGGACAAGGCGCGGTGAATCCCGCGACCAATGAGATGGAGGGCGATGACGTGCGCTCCCAGACGCGCCGCGTGCTGCGCAATATTCGCGGGATTCTTGAAGCCTCGGGCAGTTCGCTCCAACATGTGGTGAAGCTCGGAGTGTTTCTGGCCGACATCGGTGACTTTGCCGCGATGAACGAGGTTTTCCGCGAGTTCTTTCCTGAAGACCCGCCCGCGCGCACCACCGTCAGTTGCGTTCTGCCAAAGCCCACGATGAAGGTTGAGATTGACTGCATTGCCTGCGTCCGGGGGAAGACTGCCGGAATCCAGCGTTGAGAATTTCGCCTTAACAGTTCGTTGAAAAACTCGTCCAAACTGTACTGTCATTCCGAGGAGTCCAAGGCGACGAGGAATCTCGTATTTCCTTTAGTTTCAAAGCGAGATTCCTCGCTTTGCTCTCTCGAAAAACGCCTCTTGCTGTCATTCCCGCGAAAGCGGGAATCCAGCCCTGGACCCCCGCCTGCGCGGGGGTGACAGAGTGAAGGCCTTTCATCCTCTTCGGCGGGCCGAAGGCCCATTGAACGCTCGGAATGACACGGTTCCGCAAGGTTTTTCAACGAACTGTTAATGGCCTCCGGAGCGCTGCCGGCCTGAAGGGGTACCCTAGGCCTAGGCGAGGCGTGTTACACGGATGTAAGACTCTGTTACACGCTTGTACGGGCCAATCGTTGGGGGGCACCGAATCCCGAATTCCTTCGCGACCGGCTCTGGGCTAGGCCTCACCCGGCTCAGGTTCATCGGCGACGCCGATTTTTGAAAGCCGGTAGCGAAGCGCGTTCCGGGAGAGGCCGAGCAGGCGCGCGGCCTGGCTCTTGTTTCCGTTTGCGCGGCGCAGGGCTTCGCGAATGATCTCGTCTTCGAATTGGTCCAGGCTCATGCCGGCGGGCGGAAACGGAACCTGCGAATCGCTCGGGGCTGATCCGGCCGGAGCCTGGCGAGTTGCGGACATATCAAAGCGAATGTCGGCCACGTCGATGGTGTCGCCGGCCGAGAGCGCAATGGCGCGCTCGATGATGTTTTGCAGCTCGCGAACGTTGCCGGGCCAGTGGAAGCTCATCAGGAGTTTCAAGGCCTCGGGCGTAATCCCGCGAATGGTCTTGCCTGCTTCCGCGGCATACAGCCTGATGAAATGGTTGGCGAGTGCCGGGATGTCCTCTTTGTGCTCGCGCAAAGGCGGGATGTTGATGGGAACCACGTTCAGGCGATAGTAAAGGTCCTCGCGGAACTCACCCTGCTCGAGCGCGGCGCGCAGGTCGCGATTGGTGGCCGCCACCAGGCGCACGTCAACCCGCAGCGTTTTGGTTCCGCCGAGGCGCTCGAACTCGCGCTCTTGCAGCACGCGCAGCAGCTTCACTTGGGTGGCGGGCGGAACGTCGCCGATCTCGTCGAGGAACAGGGTGCCCTTATCGGCGAGCTCGAACTTGCCGGGCTTGGAAGCGGTGGCGCCGGTGAAAGCGCCCTTTTCATAGCCGAAGAGTTCGCTTTCCAGGAGATTCTCGGGAATGGCGGTGGAGTTGATCTTGACGAAAGGACCGGAAGCGCGCCGCGAGTGCTCGTGAATGGCGCGCGCGATCAGGTCCTTGCCCACGCCGGTCTCGCCGCCCAGCAGCACCGTAGAAACCGTGGGCGCCACGCGCACCACGGTGGCCAGCACCTCCTGCATGCGGTCGCTGCCGGCCACGATGTTCTTGAAGTCGTAGCGGTGGCCCAGCGCCTCGCGCAGCGTGCGGTTTTCCTGCTGCAGCCGGTGAACGTCAAGCTCCTTGCGGATGATGAGTTTCATCTCGTCGAGCGAGAACGGCTTCAGCACGTAGTCACTCGCGCCCGACTTCATGGCCTGCACGGCGGTATCCACCGTGCCGTGCGCGGTCATGACCACTACGGGGAGCTCGGCGTTGGTGCGCTTCACGGCCTGAAGAAAGTCGAGCCCGTTCATTCCGGGCAGCTTCAGGTCAGTGATGACCAGATCAAGCGGTTCGGCTCTGAGGATGTTGAGTCCGCTCTCCGCGTCGGCGGCGGTGCGGCTGGTGTAGCCCTCTTCGGCGAGAGTCAGCTCCAGCAGGCGGGACATCTTGGCTTCGTCTTCAACAATGAGAATATTGGGCATTTTCGGTTTGACCTGTTATGGAGCGAAGAGTTCAAAGTCGTGATGGTATAGCGCCACGGA
>JASHYZ010000081.1 GCA_030042795.1 Terriglobia bacterium
TTGCCCAAAAGCGTGCAAGAATGACTGCCTGGAGAGTGGGCGCCGCGTCCTGAAGCGGGTGCGCTCCACCGCATCATTACGGGTGGCGCAGCTTGGCGGCCCAACCTGATTAACATTTGAACTCATGCTGCCTGTCCTATACTGGGTCAACCTGATGGCGGTAGTTGTGGATCACCTCATGAGACGCCAGAGAGTTCGCTAATCCGCAACCATCACGGGTCTGCTATGCTTCAACTCGGGTATTTCAAGCTGACCGTGTTTCGGGCGGTTCTGCGGCCGAGCAAGGCACCCGATTTCGCCAAGACGGCAATGCCGGTTGGGATCGTCCGCATCGTAAGGAAGAGAAGGCTTGTGGCTAGCGTGCGGGACACTTTTTTTGTCAGCCAGTCTCCGAGGATTCAGCCACTCAGAAAGGGCGATGTCGATGGGGTAATGAGGCTGCTTAGGTTAAACCTTCTCCTCGCTGTCACCCTGCCCGCTGCTTTGGCGCAAGGGCAGAAGGTCGCGACTGCCCCTCAGGAAACGCGGGCGGTTCCTAGCTGTGCTGCGTGTCACGAACAGGCGAAGTCTCAGCCAGCTACTTCGATGGGCCATGCCCTCGAAGCAGTTCAAGCGTGCAAGGTTCTAGCTGCTCATCCTGTTTTGACGTTCAAGAAAGGGAGCTATTCATACCGGATCGAACGGAAGGGCGGTCAGAGCCTGTACTCGGTGTCCGACGGAACCCAGACGCTCACACTGCCCATTCGCTGGGCGCTGGGCGCCAGTTCTGCGTTCGGACAGACGTACGTTCTCGAGAAAGATGGCCAATTCTACGAAAGCCGCGTGAGTTACTTCAGCGAGCTGGATGGACTTGACCTCACGCTTGGCGCCCAGAACCTTGAACCCTCGAATCTTTTGGAAGCTGCTGGGCGCCGCATGAGCCACAGCGAGGATGTGGACTGCCTCGGCTGCCACGCCACAAACGCTACCCACGCCGGTGAGCTCACTCTGGACACGATGATGCCCGGAGTGCAGTGTGAGCGCTGTCATGGGCCGACGGAAAAACACCTGGCGGCGCTGGCACAGGGCAAGCCGGAGACGGCTCCGATGACGCATTTAGCGGCCCTATCCACCGAAGATGTGTCCAACTTTTGCGGGCAGTGTCACCGAACCTGGGAGCAAGTTGTCATGGCAGGCAAATTCGATATTACTGACATCCGCTTCCAGCCTTACCGGTTGACAGAGAGCAAGTGCTATGACACAGACGACCCGCGCATCAGTTGTCTTGCCTGTCACGATCCGCACCGGGAGGTGGACGCGAAGTCAGTCGAGTACGATTCCAAGTGCCAAGCCTGCCACGCCGGCGGGAAAGCCGGCGCCAGGGCGTGTCGCGTGTCCACCAGAGACTGCGCCTCCTGCCACATGCCGAAGCTTGAGTTGCCCGGAGCGCATCACAAGTTCACGGACCATCGAATCCGGATCGTGAGGGCCAATGAAGCATTTCCAGGTTAGCTGACTGAGTTTCCCTTGATCAGCGTATTTGCAGACAGCCTGCGATCCGGATACACTCTTTTAATCTAGCAAGTGACATGTTAAGTGTTTCAGCAGTGCGCCCGTCAGCTTTCTCGATTCGACCGCTGATATGTGGCTTGCTTGTGCTCCTGCCGCTGGCACGCCTTCGAGCGGCGCAAGACCAGCGCTCCCCGCAAGATCTGCTTAAAGAAGCGGAGTCCCTCCAACAGGCTGGCAAACTTGACCAGGCGATTGAGGATTATCGCCTGATCCTGAAGCAATATCCCGATGTTGCACCGGTCCGTTCCGACCTCGGGGCCGCCTTGGCGGGCGAGGGCCGCTACCAGGAAGCGATCGTCGAGTATGAGCGTGCGCTCCAGTTGCAACCCCTTCCGCAGATCCGGCTGAACCTGGCGCTGGCGTACTACAAAGCCGACAAACTTGATTTAGCCGTGGAGAACCTCAAGAAGGTTCACGAGGAGGTGCCGGACGACCTTCGTCCGGCGATGCTTCTGGCGGATTGCTATCTGCGCCTGGGCCAGAACAAGGCGGTGATTGATCTGCTGGACCCGTTGCAGCCCACTCACGGGGACGATATGGGGCTGATCTACATGCTGGGCACGGCCCTGGTGCGCGACGGCCAGGTGGCCAGGGGACAAGTCATCATCGATAAGATTCTGAAGAATGGAGACTCCGCAGAGGCGTGGCTTTTGCTGGGCACCACAGCACTGGCGGTGCATCAGCCCCAAGCGGCGCTGACGGATCTGCAGAAGGCGATCGAATTGGACCCCAAACTGCCGTCCGCTCATTCCCTGTACGGGCGCGCCCTGATGGAGGCTGCGAACCCCGATGAGGCCCAGAAGGCCTTTCGCGCCGAGCTCAGCATTAACCCCAACGATTTCGAATCCAACCTTTATATCGGGGTCTTCCTGAAGGGAGAGCAGCAGTACGATGAGGCGCTTCCTTATCTCCAACACGCCTTAGAGGTGCGCCCGGGCGATCCCGGCGCGCGATATCAAATTGCGGCCCTTCACCTGGGTGAGGGTGACTTTAGCGAAGCGCAGCGCGAGCTTGAGGCAATCGTCAAAGCCTCGCCCGATTTCCTCGAAGCCCATGTGTCGCTCGCTACGCTGGACTACCGGCTGAAGCGCAAGGAGGACGGCGACCGGGAACGGGCCATTGTTACCAAATTGACCGCCGAGAAGCAGGCGCGCGAGTCGGCTGACGCCAAGCAAACGCAAACCGGAAAGCCGAATTGAGCGGAATTGTAGGCGCGAAACAAGCAATTTCGGGCTTCGGAAGGGCCGGATTTTAGAGTCTGTGTGAAAACTCGTAGATTCCCGCTCCCCGCTTTCGCGGGGACAAGCTTCGCGGGAATGACCGCGTGGGAGTGGATCCCGTAAGTCCAACGATGTCACCCCCCGCGTAAGCGGGGGTCCACGATGGGAAAAGGTCAAGCACAAGTTTTCACACAGACTCTAAAGCCCGCCTGAGACGCGCCGCTAGAGTTTCTACGTTTATGAATCACGGTCAGCGAAGTCCCGCACAGCTAAAAGTGGCGGTGGTACCGGTAGCACAGGCACTCTTGCCTATGCTTGTGCTCGTCGCGTTGCCGTGCTTCGCGGCCGGCCCCGGACCTTCTGGCAGTACCGTAACGTTCCGGGAAGCCGATCCCAAGCAGACCGGCGTCACCTGGGCGCATGACAACGCGAAATCGGATCAGCACTACCTGCCGGAAACGGAGCCGCCCGGCGTCGCCATCTTTGATTACAACAATGACGGCAAGATGGACCTGCTGTTGGTGAACACCGGAGAGTCTCCCTTTTTTCACCCCAAGGTCCCTCTTCACCATGCCCTTTACCGCAACAATGGCGATGGCACCTTCACCGACGTCACGGAGCAGGCCGGCATCACCGCCAACTTTTTCGCCATGG
The DNA here is from genome assembly GCA_030042795.1 of Terriglobia bacterium. The sequence goes on from JASHYZ010000081.1 coordinate 3,426, forward strand.
GCGTGGCCATCGGGGATTACGACGACGACGGTTACCAGGATATCTTCATCACTGGTTTCGGGAAGTGCGTTCTTTACCATAACAACGGCAATGGCACCTTCACAGATGTCACGGCGGCCAGCGGCATCCATCCCCCCGGATGGTCGTCATCAGCGGTATGGTTTGATTACAACAACGATGGGAAGCTCGACCTCTATGTATCACAGTTCGCGGATTACTCCAGCCTGAGGACCTGCGGGCAAGCGGATTCGTACGGTGGCAAGTTGGACGGAGCCACAGCCGAGCAGCGCTTCTACTGTGCTCCCCGGATTTTTTCCCCTACGTCATCTCACCTCTATCGTAACGACGGCGGCGGGAAGTTTACCGACGTGAGCAAGGAGACGGGTATCGTCAACTCGCTTGGAAAGGGCTGGGGCGCCGTCGTCACTGACATCAACAACGACGGTTACATGGACATCTTCCAAGCCAACGACATGACGGCGAATTTCCTGTTTGCGAATCGCGGGGGGAAGCGATTCGAAGAGATCGGCCTCGCGGCTGGAGTAGGCTACAGCATGGACGGCGTACCCCGCTCGGGGATGGGCGTGGACGCGGCTGACTTCTACGACGACGGGTGGCAGGA
>JASHYZ010000082.1 GCA_030042795.1 Terriglobia bacterium
GCCGACATCGTCTATTTCTACGGTGAGGATTCAAACCTCACGGCGCTGTTCCTGCATAAGGCCCCCGATGTTCCCGCGGGCTACAACTTCGATTACATCAATGCCGACGCCCTTGTCCACGTCCTGGCGTTCAAGGACGGATCCCTCACGACTCCAAGCGGAATGCGGTATCGCGTGCTCGCTCTCGATCCGTACAGTGAGCATATGTCCCTGCCCGTGTTGCTGAAAATTCGCGACCTCGTTCAGGCAGGCGCGATTGTGGCGGGACCGAAGCCGGCCGGCACCCCGAGCTTGAGCGACGATCCTGCTGAATTTCAGCGCGTGGTGGATCAGCTCTGGGGATCGGGCGGCGGGAACAGCGTCGGCAAGGGCCGCGTCTATGGCGACCAGAAGTTGGGTGACGTTCTCGCGGCGCTTCATGCGCCGCCCGACTTCGATTACACCCAAACACCATCGGGCTCTGAGGTTCTGTTTGTGCACCGCAAATTGAGCGTGGGCGATGTGTATTACGTTGACAGCCGCAGCGATCAGCCGGTGAGCTTCGATGCCACCTTCCGCGTGGAAGGCAAGGAAGCTGAACTTTGGCACGCGGACACGGGCAAGATCGAGCCGGCCTCTTACAAAATCGAAGGGGGCCGCACCACCGTGCCCTTGCAACTGGAACCTTGGGGAACCATCCTGGTGATGTTCCGCAAGCCCGCAAAGGACTCGTCCCGCACGCTTCCGCGGACCACCGAAAGCGCGTTGGCAACCGTGAGCGGTCCTTGGGAAGTGACGTTTCAGCCTGATCGCGGAGCGCCGCCGAAGATCACCATGGCCAGCTTGAGTTCGTGGAGCGAGAGCTCCAACGAAGGCGTCAAGTATTTCTCCGGCCAGGGCACCTACACAAAGACCGTGCAGGCTCCGGCCGGCTGGTTCAAGCCAGGCGCTCGAATCTGGATTGATCTCGGCGCGGTGAAAGATCTTGCGGAGGTGTCAGTGAATGGGAAGCCCCTGGGTATTCTTTGGAAACCTCCATTCCGCGCAGACGTAACCGGCGTGCTGAAGCCGGGAGCAAACAAGCTTGAAATCGAGGTGACGTCCCTTTGGGCGAACCGCATCATCGGTGATCGCCAGCCTAACGCCACGAAGCAGTACACCTTCACGTCGCCGAAGTTTTATAAGGCAGCTTCACCTCTCATTCCTTCGGGATTACTGGGGCCCGTTCAGGTGATTCGGTCGGAGACGAGATAGCCTACTTCAAGTATTTCGAGGCTACTTCTCTGAACCTAGTAGCATGCCTTTCCACAGACGCCAAATCGTCGTGAATCGTCACGCCGAAACCCGAGCTCAGGCCCTTATCGGACACACCGATGCTGATGTTGAGCGAGCGTTCCAACAGCGCGTCGGTTTTCGGCAGCATGCCCCGCCAGTAGCGAATTTCACGGTTGTCGTGGGCATAGATCGGGAAGCAGCTAAAAGGACACGCGACTTCCGTTGGAAGGCGCAACTGCATCAACTGTTCCATGTTATTGTAAACGTGCCAGCCCGCCCTCGCCACCACCTGCGTTCCGAGTTCTGCTGCCATGCTCTTGGCGATCTCGGGGCTCGGCAGGATCACTGTGAGCATCGTGGCGCACTCGCCTTGCTCATCCGTAATCTCGCGGAATCGCAGTCCCGGCAGATCGCTGATCAGCTCTTTGTAGCGCTTCTTGTTTTCATGCAGGCGCTTGAGCAACTTCGGAAGTTTGCGGAACTGCGCGAGCAGCACGGCAGCCTGCAGTTCGGTATACCGAAAATCAAGACCGAAAAACGGACGCGCGCCAATCTCAACGCCGGTGCGTAGCGGCAAGTGGCCCTGATCGTGAAAGGCGAAGGCGCGCCGGTACACTTCCTCGTCATCTGTCACCACCATGCCGCCATCGCCGGAGGTAATGGTTTTGTAGACGTTGAAACTGTAGGTGCCGGCTTTGCCGATCGAGCCCACAATCCGTCCCTTGTAACTCGCGCCAAAAGCTTGGGCACAATCTTCAAGAACAGGGATTCCGTGCTCACCGCCAATCTGCTTGATCTCATCCAGACGTGCGGGATTTCCCATCATGTGAACCGCCATGATGGCTTTGGTGTGGCGGGTGATTTTCCGCTTCATATCCTCGGGATCAAGATTGAAGGTCTCGTCGATTTCACCGAGAACGGGAACCGCTTTGCAGTAGACAATGGACGAGATGCTGGCGATGTAGGTGAATCCCGGAACGATGACCTCATCGCCGGGACCAATCCCGAGACCCACGAGCGCTGCCAGTAGGGCGGACGTTCCGGAATTCACCGCTACCGCGTACCGGACCCCGGCAAACTTCGCAATCTCCTGCTCGCACTGGACGACCTTACCCTTGAACCCAGGATTGGCGTCAGGACCGGTCGAGACTCCGTAACGATAGATATACCCACCCTGCAGAAGGTCGACAACTTCCTGAATCTCTTCTTCTCCGATCCACTCCATTCCAGGGCCTGGCATCCGGGCAATTCTCCTTTTGGGGCGAATTATAAGCTTTGTGCGGCCCCAGGATCGGCTTGATCCAAGGCCGTCGCGGACTCAACCAATGTGCGCCGCGTCCAAAAATAGAGCGCCGCGGCGCCCACAGTCAGCACCAGTCCGCAACCGAACTCCGTGGTGATGTAAAGGGCTCTGCCTGCCGTCGCGGTCATCCGGTCAAGGATGGCCTGAACGAACACATTGTGGCTTGCATGCAGCATCGCCGCGGGCCAAATGCTATTCGACCTGAGCCGCATCCAGCCAAACACGAAACTGTCACCGAACACCATCAGCGTGAAGCACGTCAAAGCATAGGCCGCGTTGGTTCCCGCATTGTAATCAGCGAAGAGCAGCACGGGATAATGCCAAAGGGCCCAGACACAACCGCTCACGAGGCATCCCACGGTGAAGCCGAACTGACCCACCAACCTGGGCAGAAGAAAGCCACGCCAGCCGATTTCCTCACCTAGGGTGCGCGCCATACCGCCTATCAAAGCGACGGACGCAAGCAGGGGCAGACCCAGAAGAAATGTTGCTGTCTGAGACCAGCCAGGGAAGCCGAATGAAGCGCCCACCTGCTTCGTGAACGCGGGGAAAGCCCACGAGCCTCGAACGAAAATCCAGGTGATCGCGTACACCGGCAAAGCGTAGAGAATCGGAATCAGGTAAGCCCACGCTACGTACCGCGACGGTCGCCAACTCCAGCCCAGCGAGGCCAAATCAATGCGGAGCATTTTGCAAGTGGCGAATGCCGCAAGGCCGGGACACCACATCAACAGAGTGACGGTCAACCCGCCGCCGGCGGCAAGGTGACCTGCGTGAATGATGACGAAGTACGGCAGGGTGCTGAAAAGGAAAGCAAGAAAGAGGAAGACAACGATCTGTTTCTGGCCGTCACGCATCGGAACGGGATTCTACCACGGTAACACGCCGCAACGGTGCCACTAGCGATAAATCCAGCAACCTAC
>JASHYZ010000083.1 GCA_030042795.1 Terriglobia bacterium
GTTTCGGCGCTCCGGCGCGCAGGCTCACGCGCGGGAAGGCATTCATCTCCGCTACCTTATCGGCGATCGTGGCGCCGTCGCCGCTCGCCGGGTTCACAACACCGTACCGCACCGTCACCGTGCTGGCAGAGTCTAAACGGTACTCTATTTGGGCGTGAGGCGCGGCCAGCAAGGCCGAGCGAGCGGCGTCAAGATAATCCACGTCCAAACCGCTCGTGAGCGTCAGCGCACTTGAAATCTCGCGTGTTTGGGCGTAGCTCACCACCATGCCACGAGCGTTCAGCAAACTGGCGAACGCTCCCGAGGAAAGCCCCTCACCACCTGCGAAGTTCAAGTCGTGTACCACCACGGTGATTTGCTGCGGATTGCTGCCGCCAACACCGTGCCGGTAGGCAGTGGCAAGCGATGAGGCCGACACGCCCTGCTCGGCCCTGGAAGTGGATACCAGCAGGTCAGAGCCGGACGTCAGCGGGCGCCAGTAAGCCACCACCGTCCCCAAACTCACCTGGTCACTGAGCAAAGCCTGCCCTGGGTCCTCCGGCATCATGGCCACCAGCTTCTGGCTGGGATCCAGAAGCTTCTGCGGGTGGTCTGATGGGTCTGTGGCGTAGCGCAGCACCGGCCGCACGGCGGCGGACGTACGCAACACCCACTTCCAGTCGTCGTTGGAATGAGGGGCCTGACCTGAGGATGGCGGCATTCCCGGAAGCAGAGTACTCAGCATCAGACTGAGCGTTGTGGATCGGCCGGGCTCAATCTCGATGCCGTTGCGCACGAGGTTCGCAGCCACCACACGCAGCGTGTAGCGCCCTGGCGCAAGGTTCTCGGCCGTGAACCGGCCTTGGAGATCGGTTATCACGCGCTCCACCCGCCGCGTGATGCCCGGACCCACAATCAGCACTTGGGCGTCCACCAGCGGATTGCCTTGGCGGTCGGTTACGATTCCGGCCAGCCGGCCCCCTGCAGGAGCGCGGTCCGCACCCGCCGCTAGCGCCGACACCACGAGCGCCAGCAAAAGGCTTGAGCACAAGCCATAGGAACGAATTTGAAAGATGGGCTCTTTCACGCCTCTTCAAAAGGGTGGGGCTTCAGCCCTGCCCTAAGGGATCCTTAAGAATTTTTGGGTGGGCGTCGCTACGGCGGGGCTGAAGCCCCGCCCTTTCGAGGCCCGCCGCTTTCCAGTGCCTCACTGTTCAACCTGGAACGTCTGCAACTGGGGCCCAACTGACTGCTTGCTTACATTATCGGTTACCTTCACGGCCAGGGTGTACTGTCCCGGTTGAAGTGCTTTGAGCGGAAGCTGCTTTGAAATCGTCACCTGAGCCGTTTGCGCCTGCTCCGCCGTGGTAAAGATGGACTTGCCATCCTTCTGCAAATCGTACTGAATCTCTGCCGAGGGCTTGTGAGTCTTGGGGTCGTTCGTCAGGTTGTACACCTGCATGTAAATCCCGAGGTTCTGATCGCGATGAAAAATCTTCTGAACGCTCGGTTCCACCTTGGTGGCGCCGATGATAAACATCCCTGAGCCAACCTGGGTGGTCGGGATTTGTTGAATGAGATTCGCCAGGATCAGAGAACTGCTGGCAAGCTTGTCGTCATCAAAGCGCGGTACCATAATTCCGATATCCTCGGTCCCGATGTTGCCGCTGTTCTGATCCTTCACCACCAGGCTTAGCTTGTAGCGGCCGGGCTTCAGCGGAACCGCCTTTTGATAAACCCGCTTCTGGTTTACATAGTGATCAAAGTCGTGCTCCGGCACGTCCACCACTACGCTGTCGTCAAACGTGGTGGCCACGCGCCCGCTCAGGGTGCTTAATTGCCCGTAAATGTCAAGGACGCCGTGCATCACGCCATCCTTGTTCTGGAATTCAAGGTCCTTCTGCGCCACCTGAATCGTGATGGGGACCAGCACCGTGTCGCTGGTAATCCTGATAAAATCCGTCCTCACCTGAAACGGCACCATTACTGCCGTAATCTTGTGAGACACTGAAGCCTTCAGGTCGTCAAACTTGACGGCGGGTGGCTTGAAAATCTTGGCAAAGGTGTCAAGACGGGTGAACTCCTCCATGCTCTCGGGCAGGCCGCCCAGGGGCTGGCCGATCGTCATGCCGTCCGTGCGCGTAAAGCGGTCTGCCTTCGACGCCATGCCCATCGACTCCATGAGCGTAAGACCGGCGCCGGGAACGTGCAGAAGGGCGTCTTTCTCGCCGGGATCCATGGTGAGGTGGTACTCGCCGCTCATCGTGGGATCGACGAACTCGAGCTTGATGTTGTTGCCGATGCCGTCGATGTAGTTGTAAGTCCAGTCTTCAAAGGGAAAGGTCGAGGTTTCGCCGCCGCCCTCTTCCGCAGGACGCTCGTAAGTGCCGCCGCTCGGGTGCGAGTCAATCTCGTTGGGCGGGCCGTACATAATATAGATGCGGCCACGATCCGTCTTCCAACCCGGAATCCCGGAGGCGTAATGCTCGTTCGCATAGGCGATGCGTCGGTAGTATTCCTCTTTGAATTCGTTCTCAGGGTTGCCGGGATTCGGATTGCGCCGCTCCCAGAAATTCTCGATAAACTGTTCGCGCTCGTCGTCGGTGGTGAGCTTCTTGAACGCTTGCCGCTCCTCATCGGTAATGATGTAAGGGACTTCCTCTTCAATCCACTTCTTATAAGGACTCTCGTTTTCCTTCTGAATGGCCTTTTCGCGCTTCTTCTCTTCCCGGCTCTGCTTGTCTGGACTGGCAAATACGTGAAGAGAACTGCCCAGGAATGCGAGCGCTGCCGTGACTGCCAGCGCCGCGAGCACACCCTTACTGATACCGTGGCGGATCGAAGACATCTCAGAGCCCTCACCGTGTGGCTTCGTACCCCGAAGCTCACCTACTGGAATGGTATTTTTGGAAGCAGGAATTGTCAAGGCAAACCCCCGATACCATCTCGGTCTAGACCCTTGACCCGACCTTTTTCCGATGCGCTTGCCTCGCAAAAGGTGGCCCAGGGACTTGCCTTCAGATGAGAGTCCCACGCCGCCGGGGAAACCAGCCTGGAAAATCGCCCGGCATCCGTTTGCTAACTCATGGTAAGATGCAGCTCATTGGAGGCAAAAACCATGGCTCACTACACCAGACGGGAATTCCTCAAGACCGGAATCGCTGCTGCTGCCGTTGTAAGCGCCGGAAGTTTGCCGCTGCGGGCGGCGCGCGAGTCCGCAACAGATTGGGTGGCGCTCGGAAAATCAGGCGTGAAGGTAACGCGCCTGGCTTTCGGCACGGGGACGTTCAGCGGGCAGGTGCAGCAAAGTCTGGGACAGCAGGGGTTCACCAGACTCGTGCGCTACGCCTATGACCAGGGCATTCGCTTCTTTGAGACGGCCGAATCTTACGGCGAGTCGCAGAACATGCTGGGCGTGGCGCTCAAGGGTATTCCCCGCGACAGCTATCGACTGATGTCGAAGGTCACCACCAGCCCCGGCGTGGACCCGCAACAGAAGTTCGACGAGTTGCGCAAGCGCACCAACACCGAATACTTTGACATCATGTTGCTGCACTATCAACACTTCGCAACCTGGCCCACCGATAGTCTGCGCTGGCAAGACGGTATTCTGGAAGCGCAGGCGAGGCACGTGGTAGCCGCGCACGGTGCCTCGGTGCACGGTCTGCCGGCGCTGCGTCAGGTGCCGGGGAACCAGTGGCTGCAGATCGCCATGATCCGGATGAACCACAAAGGCGTGCGGATGGACGCGGAGGACTACAACACCTCCGGACTCGGAAATGTGAGCGAGGTGGTGGAACACGTTCACCAAGTGCGCAAAGATGACATGGGCGTGATCAGCATGAAACTCGTGGGAGAGGGCGCGTTTACCAATCGTGAAGATCGCCAGGCGTCGCTGAAGTTCGCCTTCAGGACGGCGGGCGTGGATTCCGTCACGATCGGCTTCAAGAACACGGCCGAGATCGACGAGGCCATCGAGAACCTGAATTTAGCGCTGGCGTAGGCGGTTTTCCAGGATCACCCAGGCGCG
>JASHYZ010000084.1 GCA_030042795.1 Terriglobia bacterium
TCTACAAAGCCCACCGGCACGGGCACGGTGTGGGTGAATTGCGCGTCGGAGGCGACGGAGTCAAGCAGGAAGAGGTTGGTTCCACTCAGGGTGCATTGCTTGTCCGGGCTGGCAGGGCAGCGAACCTCCTTCAAAGTGGGCAGCCGCACCAGGGTGGTGAGGGGTTGCCATTCCCCATTCCCTCCTGCGGGACTAACCGCCCGGAATTGCAGGGGACCGAAGACGGACGGCCCAAGGCTCTTGAGCGGGTCGAGCAGCGCCAGCACCGTGGCAGAATCCTGCAAGGTCAAGCTGCCATCCGCCAAGCTAAGCGTGACGGTTGAGGAGTCATCGGCGGTGGCTATCTCAATCTTTTCGTCCCGCGGGAACGCCGGCGGCACTTGCGACTTCAGCACAAACGCCAGGCGCGCATCCTGGGGCAGCTCATCCTGGTTTTTCAGGCGGATGGCTGAAGGAGCCGCCGCGCCGGATTGGATGCTCTTGCTGATCAACGTCACTTTGGGCCGCGGGGGTTCCACCGTGGTTTGCAGTTCAAGCGGCCGTCCGTCTTGGAGCGAGACGTGCGCTTGCAGTTGGTCCCCGGCCTTGAGGGTGGCAGCGGCGGCATCCGAAGTGGAGAGGCGCAATTCGTCTTTCTGGTCAACTCGCGACAAGCCCGCCGGGACGAAGCGCACTCCCTTCAGGTCGAGGCTAGAAACCTCATCCAACCGTGTGCCTGTCAGAATGCCCTCCTGGTCACCGGCGTGGAGAGTGAAGCTCTCCAGCCGGGCCGCCTCCGAGTAAGCCTGGAGCGGCACCTGGTCAGGATGAGCAACCCCGAAGGCCTTCACCAGCAGTGTCACTGGGCCGGCAGCGGCGTCCTTCAGCGGGACTTCCAACTGCAGCTCATCTGGCTTCACGGCTTTCCAGCTTGTTTTCAGGTCCTTCCCATGCTGATCCTTGAGCGTCACGTCCTCCACACAGCACGCGTCGGGGGATTCGAGGTGCAGCGTGTCTTGGCGGCCCACCACCAGCGCGTCCTGGTCAGCCGGGGGGATCGTCCATTTCGCGGATTGGGCGTTACGCAGATGAAAAGTGGGCCCATCGAAGGCGTCAAATCCCCAATGTCCGTGCAGGCTGGCGGTCATCTCGGTGTCGGCTTCGTTGCCCTTGAGCGGATGGGTGTCAATCACGAAGCCGCCCTGGGCTGCATCTGGCGTAGCTGGCAGGTCAATTCCCAGGCCGGCTTTGTTTTGGAGGTGAAGAGTAAAGTCGTGCCCGAGCTCCGTAGAGAAAACCAGAGGCGCCCCTTCCACCGGCAACACCAAGGGAGATTTCTGCAGGCAATATACCCCGTCGGGATCCACGGCGCGAAGCGGAGGCAGTTGCGCCGCCTCCACCGCCGGCAAGGCCACCGCCAGTACCGACTTGGGGTTGTGAAACGACGGCGGATTATTCAGCTTTAGATTCAGCTCATCCTGCTTTGGTAACGCCAGCGCCGGAATGTACTGGTAATCCGCGGTGTGCAGGTTGTTCAAGAGCCTGGCCATATCCACGAAGGCGCCGACGTACGGACTGTAAGCCCCTCCCCCGGCAACGGGAGACCCGCCGAGCGCCGCGATGAGATCGGCGGAAGGACCCGAGGTAAGCGCAGCCACCATCGACTGGCTGTGGCCGTCGTTCAGCACAATGTTGTCCGTGTTCTCTGTCAGGCACATCTCCTGCTGCTCCGGCGGCTTATCAAAACACGCCGCGTTTACCTTGATATTCAAGCTGCGGGCCAAAAGGGCGGAGCGAGTCTTAAGGTCCTTGGGGTCCGTCTCGGAGATCTTTCGAACGTCTTTCAGATACTCGTCCAGCCGCGTGCGGTCGAGGCTGGCCTGCACGAGGTCTTGAGAGGCTCTTACGAATGCCCCGGGCCTGCCGCGGACGGCGTTGCGAAGAGTGGCAAAATCCCCCCCGGTTTCGGGAGCCAGAAACAGAATGGTCTGCTGGGCGTCCTCAGGCACTGTCACCTCAATGCCCTCCTCGCGCACCTGCTTGCTCCAGGTATCAGCCCGGATGAACCAGCTTTCCGGTGGAGGGTTTGTCGATCCGCGGAGGAACGCGGCCACCAACAGGTAGTGCACCGCCTGGCCGGCCGGAAGGTCAGGATGAATCCAGAGCCGGTCGCCCGGTTGCAAGTTCGGCACTTGCGAAATCGGCCGCGACTTGCCGGCGCGGGTCACTCGCACCTCGATCGGAGGACCGGCCAAATCAAAGGCTGCCGTGTCAGCGCCGGCGAGAGCGCAATGCGCGAGCGCCAGCACCGGCACTAGCGCAGCCGTATAGAGCTTTTGAAGAACCATATCACTATTGTAAATGAATTTGGAGCGCGCATGGCTTCGTGAGAGCAGTATAACGCTGTAACGCTTCCGGCCCGACAAAAAAAGCGGGCGGCCACGGGGCCGCCCTTGAAGGAATTCAGAATGAAGATACGAGCGTGGAGTTTGTTACCGGCCTGATTGGCTCGAACCGCTGCCACCCGTGGCCTGGCCAAACTGGAGACTCTTCGTCCAACCCATGACGTCGATCTCCGTCAGCACCCTGTTGCCGTCTGCGTTGTTGGTGTGAACCTCGGTGTCAACGCTCTTGTTACCCTCGTCTACCAGTTGCACAGGCGCCTGTCCCACCAGCTTCTTGTTCTGGTAGAAACCCACTTGGGGCGTGCCAGACTCATTCAGCAAGGTTATCTGGTAGGTGCCAGCCTGCAGCGTAGGCCCGTTTGGTACCTGGGCATTCTGGCTGATATCGATGGTCGCTGTTTTTTCGGAGGAGTGGCCGGCCTTGGCGGAGGCGATGCTGACCACAACTGCCAGTGAAACGATGGACGCGATGATAGACTTCGACACTACACGTTGCATTGATGTTCCTTTCTCCTGTTAATTGGAATGTGAACGTGCGGCGCCAGCATTGAAACCGTAAACTCCAAGATCGGTCGCAGTGTTGAAACCGTCACAGCCCGGGAAATCCTGCGATCCTCAGGCCTTTGCTGTTCACGCTTCATTGGATGCAGGGTGTCTCGCTTCCGGTTGACCCGTTCGCGATTCCGACCTGCCAGCGCGCTAGGCTATTTATGCTTAGATCTTTGATTTTGATACCGCTTAGCACATAGGCGGGCATCGCTATGAAATCTTTTTATCGTTTCTACCGGGTGAGCACAGTTTATACGAGCAGTAGTTGGAGCGGGTTACCAGCGCTTACCTACGCTGGAGGGACTCTGCGAGCATCCTGGAAGCGTAGGCGATGACCGGTGCCGTGGCTGGTGTCAGTTTGAGGCCCAGTGGCGTCTCACGGTTCTCGGCAAGCAGCCACAAGTGGTCACCGTCGATCCGCACGTCGGCGATTTTGCCACCATTAATCGACACTACTTCACGGCTGCCAGTGAATACGACGCGCTGGGTGGTGACGTAAAGGTCACCGGTGTCTTTGACGGTCTCCAAGGTAGTAGTTACGGGCCGGCCGGCATATCCGCCAACGTGGTAGCGCACACCCCTGGCGATCCTAAAGCTCACCCCCTGGGACTTCCCGACATACTTCGTGCGACGAGACTCCGCAACATGCTGGGCACCGCGGCAG
>JASHYZ010000085.1 GCA_030042795.1 Terriglobia bacterium
GATCCCGTGCTGTTCCTAACGGACCCCCAAGGTTTTGCCAAAGAGGACCGGCGGCTGTTTCTCGATGCCTTGGGCAAATTGAACGGCATGGCTTACCAGGATTTCGGTGACCCTGAGATCGCCACCAGGATCAAGCAGTATGAGATGGCCTTCAGGATGCAAGCCTCGGTGCCCGAACTGACCGACCTTTCCAAAGAGCCCGAAAGCGTGTATCAGCTTTACGGCGACGACGCCAAGAAGCCGGGAACTTTCGCGGCCAATTGTTTGCTGGCCAGGCGGCTGGCGGAGCGCGGCGTTCGCTTTATCCAACTGTTCCACCGCGATTGGGACCATCATGCTGATCTGCCCCACGGTCTTGCCACGCAGTGCAAGGCGACGGATCAGGCGGCCGCAGCGCTGGTGCAGGATCTGAAAGCTCGCGGCATGCTGGAAGATACCCTGGTGGTTTGGGGCGGCGAATTCGGACGTACGGTTTACTGCCAGGGACGCCTGACGGCGGACGACTACGGACGGGACCACCATCCCCGCTGCTTCACCATGTGGCTCGCGGGCGGCGGCTTCAAGCCGGGTCTCAGCTATGGTGAGACCGACGACTATTGCTACAACATCGTGAAAGACGGCGTTCATGTTCACGACATGCACGCCACCATGCTGAAGACACTCGGAATCGACCACACCAAGCTGACGTTCAAATACCAGGGACGCAACTTCCGCCTAACGGATGTGCATGGCGAGATCGTCGACAAGATTCTTGTGTGAGAGCACGCTCCGCCCCGCGATTCAAGCGCGGACACGCCGCGACTTTGGCGATCGCATTGCCACAGGCAGATCCTCTCCATTTCCATTGTCGTATCCCGTCACTTTTCCGAGTGCACGACAGAAATGTGGTGAACAGTCACGCAGCCTTCCTTCTGTGGGATCGCTGCTCCCAGAAGTCCTCGAAGCATCCGCTGAGTTTCGAGCAACGGAGGGCGAGGATGGCGTTGGCTCCGCGGACCGTCCCATACTTCCCGCCTCCTTTGAGTCGGGCGCGGATCACGCTGCCTCCCGCACCCCGGAAGAAGTACAGAGGCCTTGGGCCTCGAATTCCGGATAGCGCCGGCGCCCTCCACATCGGCCCGTGTCCGCGGTCGCCGCTCCGGGCACCAGGGCAGTTGGGCTTGCCACACTTTCGGTACCGCTCGATCAGAGACCCGGGTTGCATTTCACCGAGTTGAGCGAGACGGGCTTTGAGTTCTCGGTCGCGACTCGGAAGCTCCTCGATGCGCCGGGAAGCGGGGTTCAGGTGCACCTCCTCGTCTTACATCTATATGTACTGACAGATTCTACCCCTACCAGCCCTGCTTCAATCCCCACTTTCCGGTCGTGCACCCGCCGCTATACGCCAGTTTGCTTCGCGCTAGGCGTTGTGATATACCTCGCCAGCCACTCAACAAGATATTCGCTCTATTTCGCGTTAGCAATGGCCGTCGCTGGCGGCAAGAAGCGGGCGCAGCCAGGACTTAAAGGAGGTTGGAATGAAGATAAGTGTTGATCCCGCCATTGCAAGCCGGATCAAGGCTGCCTGGAATCAACTCACTCCGGACCAGCGGGCCCAGCTTGCGCCCTCGATCTTAAGCGCAAACCAGCAGGCGGTAATCTTTTCCCAAACCGGAAAGGCTCCGCCGGGCACAGCAGCCCCACATCATCTTATGCTGGCTCACAGTGTGCTGTCGAACGATTCCGATCAGGTGGTGAGCCGCCTGGAGTCCGGCGTGGTTTGTGACGTCGGCCCTGATGGCACGATCTGGGGCACCGGCAAATATCAGCAATTGGACCCTGGCTGGGCGGAGTCTCTTGCTGTCTCTCTGGAAAGCCGTCTGCCTTTGCTTGGGGGCAAACATCCCTTTGCTCAAAATCCTCAGATCATCCAGATACCGGACAATGTTGAAATTGCATTGGCTGGGGACTTTGGCACGGGAGATTGGAGAACACCGAGCAATCCGGCCCCCAGTACCGACGTGCGAGACAAAATGAAGTTGCTTCAGCCTGACATCACGATCCACTTGGGTGACGTCTACTATGCGGGAACTGATGATCAGGAACAGCATGACCTGGTGCAAATATGGCCTAAGGGATCAATCGGGTCGCTAGCGTTGAACTCCAACCACGAAATGTATTCGGGCGCGAAGCCGTACTTCAAAGCTGTTTCCAATCCTCCATTTGAAATGCAGCAAGGTTGTAGCTTCTTTGCTTTGCAAAATACAAACTGGGTGATTATAGGTCTGGACTCGGCATACTACTCTGACGAAAAAGGCCTTTACCAGGATGGAGCGCTTTACCCGGTGAATGCACCCAACGCTCAGAACTCTTTTCTGCTGACTCAGGCCAATGCGCAGGCCAGCGGCAAAAAGTTGATCCTGCTAACCCACCACAACGGCCTCGACATTACCGGCTCGAAAACCAATACCTTGTGGAATCAGGTGATGGGAGCCTTCCCGGCCGGGAGCGGCCCGGCGTATTGGTATTACGGACATATCCACATCGCGGCGGTCTATAAGCCTCAGGGACCTGGCAACACGCTGTGCCGTTGTTGCGGCCACGGCGGACTGCCGTGGGGTCAAGCGCCGGAACTCGACACTCCACAGGTGGCGTGGTATGAGAAGCGCTCAGCCAACGATCCCGACATTCCTCAACGCGTGCTCAATGGCTTCGCGATGCTCCGCCTCAGTGGACCAGACATTCAAGAGACGTTCTACGATGAAAACGGCGGTGTAGCCTGGCAGAGTGCCTGACTTTCTGTGCTTCTGTGCCCTCGCGTTGCATCGCGCCGGGGTATGTGGTATACCTCACGGGGTCATCTTGCAAGCTATTAGCGCTATTGTCGTAACGGTGCCGCTCTGAGCGCGTTCCGGGCTTGGCACGGCCGGCGACTGCAAGCCGTTGGGAGATGCAGGGCTAAGTTTTCTTGAAGTCGCGCCCTTGAGCCAATCTCCCATTATTTGAGGAAACCATGACACACCTATCCTCCCCAGTCGAAAACATACGCGACTACTACCCGGTTGTGGTGGTGGGATCGGGATACGGAGCGGCCATTGCGGCTTCGCGCTTGGCACGCGCGGGGCAGCAAGTGTGCGTGCTGGAACGCGGCAAGGAATTTCAACCGGGCGAGTATCCGGATACTGCGGCGCGCGCCCTGGAGCAGATTCAGGCTAACACCCCCGACGGCCAGTTAGGATCGGCGAATGCGCTCTATGAATTTAACGTGAATGAGGACATCAACGTCTTCAAAGGCTGCGGCCTCGGAGGAACATCCTTGGTGAACGCCAATGTGGCCTTGCGTGCGGAGCCACGGGTGTTCGAAGACCCGCGTTGGCCGAAGGCGTTACGCGACGATCTTGGCACATTGGTGCAAGATGGCTACCGGCGAGCCGAGGAAATGCTGAAGCCAAATCCGTACCCGTCGGCGAATTATCCCGCGTTGCATAAGCTTGAGGCCCACGAGAAGTCCGCCAAGAGCATGGGCGCGAAATTCTACCGCACTCCCATCAATGTGAACTTTACGCTGACCGGCAAGAATCACGTGGACGTAGATCAGCGCCCCTGTAGCTGCTGCGGAGACTGCGTTACAGGGTGCAACTATGCCGCCAAAAACACGCTCATCATGAACTACCTGCCGGACGCGTGGAATCACGGCGCGGAAATCTACACAGAGGTGGACGTCCGCTGGATCGAGCAACAGGGCAACCGCTGGCTGATTCGCTACAAGCTGCTAGGGGCGGGACGGGAGAAGTTCAAGGCTCCTGAACTGACCGTAAGTTGCGAGCTGCTAGTGCTGGGTGGCGGAGCGCTGGGCTCTACCGAAATCCTGTTACGTTCCAAGGCTCACGGGCTAGCGTTGTCAGACCACGTCGGCGAACGCTTTACCGGTAACGGCGACGTGCTGGCCTTCGCCTACGATACGGATCAAGTGATTAACGGCGTGGGATGGGGCCACCATCGTCCAGGGCAGATTCCACCCGTTGGACCGTGCATCACTGGGATAATCGACCTACGCCAGCAGCCCGTACTGGACGATGGCATGGTGATTGAGGAAGGTTCACCTCCCGGCCCATTGGCGGGTTTCCTGCCCGCAGCGCTCGCCGTGGCGGGGGACCTGGTGGGTCGCGAGGTAAGGCCAGGGCCGTTCGAAGAGATCCGCGAGGAAGAGCGCAAGCTGGTGAGCTGGATTGAGGGGCCATACCGCGGTGCGGTGCGTAATACGCAGACCTATCTGGTGATGACATATGACGGCGGAAACGGCCGCATGGTGCTTGATAATGACCGGCTCCGCATCCAATGGCCGGGTGTTGGGGATGAGCCTATTTTTGACAAAGTAGCCGCGCGCTTACAAGATGCCACCAAGGCGCTGGGGGGCAAGTACGTCCGCAACCCGCTGTGGTCCAAGGTCTTGCATAATTCTCTTCTGAGCGTTCATCCGTTGGGTGGCTGCGTGATGGCAGAGGATGCCACCCAGGGGGTAATCAATCACAAAGGCCAGGTGTTCTCATCTGCCGAAGGGTCCACGGCCTATGACGGCCTTTACGTAATGGATGGCGCGGTGATTCCGCGGCCGTTGGGAGTAAATCCATTGCTCACCATCTCAGCGCTGGCTGAACGGTCAGTTGCCTTGGCGGCGCGCGATCGCGGATGGAAGATCGACTATTCCCTGCCCTCCAAGGCGCCTGGGGTTGTCCCACTGCAAAAGCCCGGAATCGAATTCACCGAGACGATGAAAGGCTATTTCTCCTCTCAGGTAAAGACGCCCTCCCCGGCGCTTCAACTCGATCCCAGCTTCCAAAATGGATTCGAAAAGGGCAAGACGGAGAACTCGCCATTCCAATTTACCCTCACCATTGCGAGCCAGGACCTGGACGACATGATCTCCAACCCGGCGCACGAGGCCCGCATGGTGGGAACGGTGATAGCACCAACGCTGTCTCCGCAGCCCCTCACAGCCGAAGGTATCTTCAACCTCTTCACCGTTGATGCGAGCAATGTTGATACCCACAACATGCAGTACCGCATGAAGATGGTAACCGACGCGGGCCGAGCCTATTACTGTGAAGGTTTCAAAGTTACAAAACCCGATTTCGTGTTTGAAGTGTGGCCGGCGACGAGTACCCTCTACATCACCGTGTATGACGGTGAGAATGCCGGAAGTCCAATCTTGGGCAAAGGGATTCTGAGAATCATGCCCGAAGACTTCGCGCGCCAGCTCACCACGATGAAAGTCATCAATGCCGCGAGTCTCGAGCAGCGACTGCGCTATGAGGCTCGCTTTGCGCAATTCTTTCTGGGACCACTGTTTGACACTTACGCCGATGTTTTCGTTCGCCCCACGGTATTCAACGTTGATGCGCCACCCCGCAGGAAACGCCCGCTACGCGTGGCGGCGCCGCAAGTGGCGTTCTTCAAGGCTGCAGACGGCGTCGGCCTGCGCCTAACGCGCTACCAGGCCGGCAACAAAGGTCCGGTGATCCTCTCGCACGGCCTCGGCGTCTCCAGTCTCATCTTCTCGATCGACACCATTGAGACTAACCTGCTCGAGTATCTATTTGCGCATGGGTACGACGTTTGGCTGCTTGACTACCGATCCAGTATCGCTTTACCCGCGGCTGCGATGCAGGCGAGCGGCGACGAAGTGGCTACGCTGGATTACCCCGCAGCCGTGGCCAAGGTGCTGGAGCTTACGGGCGCGAAGAGCGTCCAGATGGTGGTGCACTGCTGGGGCTCCACGACCTTCTTCATGGCTATGCTGGCCGGGTTAAAAGGCGTACGCTCGGTTGTGGCGTCGCAAATTGCCACTCAGATCAGAGCGCCCCTCGCCACGCACATCAAAACAGGCTTGCACCTGCCATCGTTCCTGAAGGATATCGGCATCAAAGATCTCACCGCGTACGTGGACAACCACGAGACCCTCCTCGCCAAGGTTTATGACGAGGGGCTGAAGCTTTATCCGATCGAGGTGAAGAATCGTTGCACCAATGCCACTTGCCATCGGAGTACCTTCATGTATGCTCCGCTTTATGAACACGCGAACTTGAACGAAGCCACACACGACAATCTTCATGAAATGTTCGGCATCGCCAACGTGAAGGCCTTCGTTCACCTGCAGCGCCTTACGAACATTGGCCACCTTGTGAACTTTGAGGGCAAGGACGTTTACCTGCCGCATCTGGACCGGCTCGCCCTTCCCATCACCTTCATTCACGGGGCGCAAAATGAGTGCTTCCTGCCTGAGAGCACCGCGCTCACTCTTGAAGACCTGTCGCGGGCGAACGGCAGCAACCTTTATAAGAGGCATGTAATTCCGG